>JBBIHL010000038.1:0-12110 GCA_037447075.1 Candidatus Eiseniibacteriota bacterium
TTCCTCCCCCCATACCCCTGCTCACTCTTTGGCGACGAGCCCGCATCCGTTGGGAACGCCGCGACGACATCCATCAGGCGCTCCTCACCCTGGGCTGCACCCTGATCTGGCACAACTTCGCTGTCCGACTGCTGTGAGTCATTCTGATAGGAGCTCTTAGTCGGGGGCGTCAAGCGCGCGGCGGGCGAAGCGGAGGGGGTCGCTCGCCGCGCGCTTCACGATCGGGGGCGTGGTTCCGCGCCTACGCGTAGAGCCCGCGCAGCATCAGCACCTTCACCACCCGCTCGATCGCCACCATGAAGGCCGCCACGCGCATGTTGACCTTGTGCTCCATGGACTTGGCCAGCACGTCGCGGAAGGCCATCACCATGGTGTGCTCCAGCCGCTGGTTGACCTCGTCCTCCGGCCAGTAGAGGCCCATGCGGTTCTGCACCCACTCGAAGTAGGAGACCGTCACCCCTCCCGAGTTGCAGAGGATGTCGGGGATGACGAACACGCCGCGCTTCTCCAGGAGGCGGTCCGCGTCCGGCGTGGTGGGGCCGTTGGCGCCCTCGGCGACGACGCGGGCCTTGACGCGCTCGGCGTTCTCCTGGGTGATCTGGTTTTCCAGCGCCGCCGGGATCAGGATGTCGCAGTCCACCTCGACGATCGGGGAGTCCAGCCGCCGGGCGCCCGGGAATTCCCGCACGCCCCGGCGGTCCGTGACGTAGCGGATGAGCGCCGGGACGTCGAGGCCGCCGGGGTGGTGCACCGCCCCCGAGACGTCGGCTGCGGCCACGATCCTGGCCCCCTCCCGGGCCAGCAGGTCGGCCGAGACCGAGCCCACGTTGCCGAAGCCCTGGACGGCGACGCGCGCGCCCCGCAGCGGCAGGCCGAGGTGCCGGCAGGCCTCGCGCACGCAGAAGAGCACCCCCCGGCCGGTGGCCTCGTGGCGCCCGGCCGAGCCGCCCACCTCCAGGGGTTTCCCGGTCACCACCGCGTATTCGGTGCGGCGCTCGTGCATGGAGTAGGTGTCCACGATCCACGCCATCACCTGCTGGTTGGTGTTCACGTCGGGGGCGGGGACGTCGCTCTCGGGCCCGAACAGGTCGGAGAGGTCGGCCGCGTAGCGCCGGGTCAGCCGCTCCAGTTCCCCCTTGGAGAGCTTGTCCGGGTCGCACACGATGCCGCCCTTGCCGCCGCCGAAGGGGATATTGACCACGGCGCACTTCCAGGTCATCCAGGCCGCCAGGGCTTCGACCTCGTCGAGCGTCACCTGCGGGTGGTAGCGGATGCCGCCCTTGGCCGGGCCCCGCGCGATCGAGTGCTGCACCCGGTAGCCGGTGAACACCCGAATGCTGCCGTCGTCCATCATCACGGGAAGCGAGACGATGGTGGCGCGGCGCGGGCGCTTGATGACCTCCTTGAGCCCGGGCGGCAGGTTCAAGCGGGCCGCCGCCTCCTCGAACTGGCGCTCGGCGTTGGCGAGGGGATTGAGCTCCTTCTGGATGTCGGCGCCTTCCGCAGGCATGGGATCCTCCACCGCGCGCCGGAGGGTCGGAGTGGTGGGAAGGATGGGCCGCGGCTCCCGGCGATGCCCACGGCGCGCGGACGGGCAGTGTAGCAGCGGGTGGGGTCGGGGTCCACGCCGCCCTCGCGGGCGTCGCGGGCGCGGCGGGGCGGGCTGCGGGCTAGCGGTAGGCGGCCTTCACGTAGCCCCAGGAGGCCGGGATGTCCAGGGCGGCGCGTCGCGCCGCCGCCAAGCCGTTCACGCCCTGCTGCGGCGGCAGCGTGCGGTCCACCCAGCCGTAGATGAACCAGTCGTTCTCGGTCACGCGGCTGCGGACGTCGGCCGGCACCTTGGCGTCCCGGAAGTGGACCACGTAGAAGTCCACGTTGCCCTGCACCTGGTAGTTGACGTCGCCCGCCACGATCTCCAGCGAGATGGCGGTGGTGATGCGGCGGTGGGTGACCTGGTCCAGGGTATCGCCGGTATCGCTGATGTTGAGACCGTTGTCGGTGAGCCGGATCGAGGAGGCCGGGGGCTCGCCGACGCTGCCGCCCTCGAACAGGTGCTGGGCGCTCGCGATCTCGTCGTCCCGGATCCACGGCTTGTCCAGGTACCGGTTGCCGGCGGTGTCGTTGGGGGCGAAAAAGAACCGGTAGTCCTCGGTGAAGAGCGTGCGGTAGACCTGGAAGTCGCGCCGCTCGTAGGCCCACTCGAGCAGCCTCACCACGCCCTGCGGCGTCTCGCGGTCCGGCTGCGGCACCAGGACTGCCCTGCGGGTGCCGACCGCGGGGTTGAAGGGGTTGAAGCACCCCCCGCACGCCGCCCCCAGGGCGAGCAGCGCGAGCGGTCGCCGGGCGCCGCGGAGCGCGCGCCAGGCGGTGTAGGCCATGGCCCGGAGTCGGGCGCTGGTCGCCGTCATTGCGTAACCAGTCGGAGCCACCCGAACGTCCTCAAGTTCGGGTTCGTGCTGGGATCGCGGCGGTCCACCCAGTGGAGCAGACGCCAGCCCTGGCCGGCCAGCTTCACGAAGCGCAGGTCCGCGCGCCCCCGAGCGATGGTATCACCGGCGGCGGCACCGACGAACATCGTGTAGGTGCGGTAGAGCACCTGCTGGTTGGCCCCCAGGCTGTCGGTGAGCCCGGGCGTGAACTGGAACAGCATGAAGAGCGTGGTGTCGCGCTGCACCACCACCCGCGAATAGAAGACCCGCTCGCGGTTCTTGTCCCAGCGGCTGGGGATGGGGGTGCCGGGCGGCACCTCGGCGATGTCGGCGGGATCGTGGCGGGCGCTGAACGGCTGGTCGGCGGAATAGATCGAGTCGGCCAGGCCGTCGGCGTAGGCCGCCTGCTCGCTCTTGAGCTCCAAGGCCCGCGCCAGGGTGGTCAGGACCCGGGCCGGGTCGCTGTAGTCGGGGATGAAGACGTCGCCGCCGGCCGGGGGCTCCGGGTCGGCGGGCCGGAACAGGTTGCAGCCTCCGGCCAGCAGCGGGGCCAGCCCGCAGAGCAAGGCGGCCAGGGCTCTGGCCCGCACGCGACGTCGCATCAGTAGCTCCAAGAGAAGTCCAGCCTTCCCTGCCAGTAATCCGTCTCGTTGCGCACCGGCACGCCGGCCAGGCCTTGCACGTAGCTGGTGCGGCCGTCCGCGAGGAACAGGCGGCTGAGGTCGCCCGACAGGTTGCCGTGCGCGCCGATCTGGCGGCGCACGCTGGCGCCGCCCGAGAGCCTCAGGCTGTTGACGGTGCTCTGGGGCGAGAGGGCCTGGCCCTGCGTGGCCAGGCGCTGGTCGCTCTGATAGGACGGGTTGAGGTTCAAGGTGAGCCAGGTCGCGGGGCTGTAGGCGATCCGGGCGTCGAGCGAATAGAGGCGGGTCTCGTCGCTCTTGTAGAACAGGTCCTGGCCCTCGAAGGTGTCGTACTGGAAGGCGCCGTTGGGCTGGAACCGGGCGGAATGGGTGAGCGTGAGCCGCAGCCGGTTGGGGATGACCGACGACTCCAGCGTGGTCAGGAAGTTGAACTCCATGCGCAGGCCGCTGCTGTCGGGCCCAAAGGTGCGCTTCTGGTAGTTGGCGGAGACGCTGTTCCGCTGGGACGCGGTGAGCCCCTGCGAGATGCGGTAGCTCCAGCTCCAAGTGAGCAGGTAGCGGCGGTCCTCCAGGTTGGCATTCGAGTGGCTAGCGGGCAGGTTGATGTTCTTGCGCAGCTCCTGCTGGTAGTTGAGCGAGGTGTTCCAGCGCTGGCCCGGGTTGAAGCGCCCCTCGGCCAGGAACGTGCGCCGGTACTGGTCGCGGTCCACCAGGCGGGCGCGCGAGTCCGTCACCAGGGCGTAGCGGAACGAGGACAAGCTCACGGTGCCCTGCACCTTGAGGTTCAGGCGGCGCCCCAAGGGGCGCTGGAGGGTCACGTCGAGCGAGCGGTTGTGCACGCGCTCGACGTAGCCGGCGGGGAAGGTGTCGGTGACGAAGGAGCCGGGGTCCATGGGCGAGGGGCGGCGCTCGGTGCTCAAGTCCGAGGAGAAGTCGTTCCGGGTCCGGCCGTTGTTGAAGGTCCCGTCCAGCTTGAAGGCCCAGCGCACCTCGTGCAGATCCGCCGACCAGGTGCGGTCCCGCCGCCCCGAGTTGTCGTCCGACCGGATCGAGTAGCCCTTGTTCTCGGTGGCTTGCCGGTGCGTGACCGTGAAGTAGCGCTCGTTGCTGAGGCGTCCCTGGAGCGTGGCCCCGACGTCGCCCGACCGGGTGAGGACCTCCTGGATCGCCGAGATGCCCGCTTCCGGGACGATGAGCGGGGACTGCACCTGCACCCGGCGCGCGCTTCCGTTGACGTTGAGCCCCAGCTTGCGGCCGGGCAGGACGCCCAGCGTCCCGTTCACGGCGCGCGAGAGGTCGCGCGTGCTCGCCTTCTGCGCGGTCTCCTCGCTCAGCGAGGCGCGGCTGCGTTTGCCGTTGGCCCGGCCCGTCATGGAGAGGGTGCCGAGGCCGGAGAGCTGGAGGTTGAGCGACCCGTTGGCGTCGCCCGAGAGCCCGTCCTTGCCGTAGGTCGGCCTCTCCTCGGAGTCGTATCCCCCGAAGACGTTGAGGTCCGCGCGCGCGTAGGGCGTGGGGCGCATCCTGCCCTTGGCGCTGAACGCGAAGTTGTTCTGGTCCTGCCGGTCCGCGGAGGTCAGCGTGCTGGCCGAGGTCAGGGTGCGGTCGAGCTTGGCCCGCGAGCCCAGGGAGAACTGCGGCGAGAAGCGGTAGCTGAACTCGGTCTCGGAGTTGCGCTGCTGGCGCGGGGAGACGTTGCCGGCGGCCAGGTAGCGGTCCAGCGTGATGTTGGTCTTGTTGGTCACCACCAGGCGGTCCCGCTGCATCGAGAACGTGGAGCTGTTGCCCCAGCTGGTGCTGCTCTGCGCCACCCCGTAAGAGGTGTTGTAGGCGAAGGAGGTCCCCGAGCGGCCGGCCGCCAGGGGGTCGGTGGCCAGCGCCTCGGCGGCGCCCACCTCCTGGGCGAGCGAGTCCCGGTAGACCCGCGCCGAGTCCACCGCCACCGTGTTGGCCCACAGGCTGTCGGGGAAGAAGTGCGTGACGTCGGCGGTGTCGGCCCGGGCGCGAACGCCCGGGGGCTGGCCAGCGGCGGCCGACGGGGAGCCGGTCAGGGCCGCGGGGGGAAGCAGGAGGATGGAGAGGAGAAACCGAGATCGAAGCGTCATGCGGCGTTCGCCGGCCGAACCCAGCTATCTTACCACGCGGCCCGAGGCCGCTCCACCACCCCGAGCCCCCGGAGCCCCCGGGCGGCGCCATCGGCGACCCCCAGGTCCTGCGCCGCCAGCCGCGGCGCCAACGGAGCCAGACGGGCCTGCCGCCGATATCCCACTTGCGGCGCTACAGTCCTGTTGCTAGTTTGCCGACAACAGCTTGGCAGGGACAGCCCTCCGGGACACGCCCCTCGCACCGCCTCGCGCACGAGAATCCAGGCCGCCCATCTCAACCTCCACCTCTCCGGGAGAGGAGCGGGATGATCCTCGACAACCTGATCGGCTTCTTCTCCACGGACGTCGCGATCGATCTGGGCACCGCCAACACGCTGGTCTTCGTCAAGGGCCGGGGCATCGTGCTGAACGAACCCTCGGTGGTGGCGGTGGACAAGGGCAACGGCAAGGTCCTGGCGGTGGGCGCCGAGGCCAAGCAGATGCTGGGCCGCACCCCCGACGAGATCAATGCGGTCCGCCCCTTGAAGGACGGGGTCATCGCCGACTTCGAGGTCACGGAGGACCTGCTGCGCGAGTTCATCCGGCGAGTCCAGCACAACAAGTTCCTGGTGCGTCCCCGCATCATCATCTGCGTCCCGTCCGGCATCACCGAGGTGGAGAAGCGCGCGGTCATCGATTCGGCCCAGCGCGCGGGCGCGCGCGAGGTGATGCTGGTCCCGGAGCCGATCGCGGCCGCCATCGGGGTGGGGCTGCCGGTGGACGCCCCCACCGGCAACATGGTGGTGGACATCGGCGGCGGCACCACCGAGATCGCCGTCATCGCCCTCAACGGCATCGTCAACAAGACCTCCATCCGGGTGGGCGGCGACGAGATGGACGAGGCCATCCAGGACTACGCCAAGAAGGCCTACAACATGCTGATCGGCGAGCAGACGGCCGAGCGCATCAAGATCGAGATCGGCTCGGCCTTCCCGCTCCCCGAAGAGATGGACATGGAGATCAAGGGTCGCGACCTGGTGCGCGGCATCCCCCGCACCCTGCGGGTCTCGAGCGTGGAGATCCGCGAGGCGCTGCAGGAGCCGGTGAGCCGCATCGTGAACGCGGTGCGCGAGTCGCTGGAGCGCACGCCGCCGGAGCTGGCCGCGGACATCGTGGACCGCGGCATCTTCGTCACCGGCGGCGGGGCCCTGCTGCGCGGCCTGGACCTGCTGCTGCGCGAGGTGACCAACCTCAACATCCGCATCGCCCAGGACCCGCTGACCTGCGTGGTGCTGGGGGCGGGCAAGATCCTGGAGCAGCTGGAGGACTTCGAGAAGGTCGTCCTGCGCACGCACAAGGACTGACGCGCATGGGCGGGGTCCTCCCCCGGGCCGAACGCCGCGGCAGCGCGCTGATCGCGCTCTACGTGGCGCTCTCGCTGCTCCTGCTGGTGGTGGGGGAGCGGGTCCCGCAGGGAGTGCTGCGCGAGGCGGGCGCCTGGCTGTTCGCCCCACTCGACCGGGCGGTGCTCGTCCTCGACCGCGCGGTGGCCGCCTGGACCGAGAACCGCCAGCTCCACGAGCGCGTGGCCTGGCTGGAGCTGGAGAACGCCCGCCTGCGCTCCGCCGAGGTGGAGAACGAGCGCCTGCGGGGCCTGCTCGAGTTCGCGCACACTCGTGGTGAACGGCTCGTTCCCGCCGAGATCATCGCGCTTTCCGGGGACGCCCTGCCGTCCAGCGCCACGCTGGACGTGGGGCGCAACCGCGGGGTGAAGCCGGGCGACGTGGTCATCACCCGCGAGGGTCTGATCGGCCGGGTGGGGGAGGTCTACGGCGGCAGCAGCTGGGCGGTGCTGCTCACCGACCTCAACAATGCCGTGGCCTGCGAGGTGGAGAGCACCGGCGTGCAGGGCGTGCTGCGCTTCGACCTGCGCCCGCGCCCGCGCCTGGTGCTCACCGTGGACCCGTTCGCGGACACCGTGCGCGTCGGCCAGCGCGTGCTCACCTCGGGGCTCTCGCGCCGCTACCCGCGGGGCATCCCGGTGGGCGAGGTGGCGCGCGTGGGGCGGGACCCGGGCGGGCTCACCCTGGAGCTCGAGGTCACGCCGGCCGCGCGCTTCACCCGGCTGCGGCACGCCTTCGTGGTGCCGCGCGAGGGGAACGGGGAGACCCCGTGAAGGCGCTGCGCGCCTTGATCGTGGTGGCGGCGGTCGTGCTGGTCCTGCGCTCCACCTGGCTGGCGGCCCTGGCGGTGCGCGGCGTCTGGGTGGACGCCGCGGTGCTCGCCACCGTGCTGTGGTCGCTGCGCGAGCGCGAGTCCTGGGGAGCGACGTTCGGGTTCGTGATGGGGCTGGCCACCGACCTGGACGCGGGCCGACTGCTGGGGCGTCAGGCCCTGGCGTTGAGCCTCCTGGGCTACGCGGTCGGGCGGCTGAGCGGCACGCTGGTACGCGACAGCGTGCGCACCCAGTTCGCCCTGCTGGCCGTCGCCACCCTGCTCCACCAGGCCTACGGCCTGAGCTTCGAGGTGGGGGTCGCCTGGCTCTCGCAGTGGTTCTGGGTCCGGCAGGTGATGGTCACGACGCTGGTCACCTCGGTGGCGGGCGTGCTGCTGCTGGGCCTGCTGCGCCGCGTGCGCGGCCGGCCCCTGTTCGACGATGTCCCGGTTGACGCCGGAAAAGCCCTCTAGGGACCAGCGCCTGGCGGTGCTGGTCACGCTGGCCTCGCTGGGCTTCGCCCTGGTGGCCACCGGGCTGCTGCGCCTGCAGCTGGTGGAGAACGAGCGCTACCGGCGCCTGGCCGAGGAGAACCACGTGCGGCGCGAGGTGCGGCGCGCTCCGCGCGGCGTGATCCGCGACCGGCACGGCGCGGTGCTCGCCGACAACCAGCCCAGCTTCAACGTGGTCTTCCGTCCGTTCCCGGCCGAGTCGAGCGCCCGGCTCACCACCGACCGCCGCTGGCTGGAGCAGGTCGCGCGGCTGTGCGGCGCCGACACGCTGGCCGTGCAGCGCGCCGTGCGCGCCGCGGCCGCGACCGGCCAGAGCGCCACGTTGCGGCGCAACGCCCCGATGGACGTGGTGGCCGCCGTCGAGGAGCTGCGGGCCGACCTGCCCGGGGTCGAGGTCGTGGTGGAGCCGCTCCGCCGCTACCCGCACGGGCGGCTGGCCGCGCACCTGCTGGGCTACGCCGGCGAGATCGGGGACGAGGAGCTGGCCCGGCTCGCCGACCGCGGCTACCGGCCGGGGGACCTGATCGGGCGCAGCGGCGTGGAGCGCGCCTACGAGGACGTGCTGCGCGGCGACGACGGACACGAGTACGTGGTGGTGAACGCGATGGGCCGCCGGGTGGCGGGCGCGAGCGTGGTGCCCCCGACCGACCCGGTGCCGGGCGGGGACCTGGTGCTGACGGTGGACCTGCGCCTGCAGCAGGCGCTCGAGGACGTCATGGGCGATGTGGAACGGGGCGCTGCGGTGGCGCTCGACCCCCACGACGGCGCCATCCTGGCGCTGGTGTCGCGGCCCAGCTTCGACCCCAACGAGTTCGCCCGGGGCCTGTCCAACGAGCGCTGGAGGGAGCTCGCGCGCGGCGGCGGCGACCCGCTGCTGAACCGGGCGGTCCAGGGCGTGTATCCGCCCGGCTCGACCTTCAAGGTGGCCACGATGCTGGCGGCGCTCCGCGCGCGCGCGGCCCGGCCCGGCACCCGCCTCCAGCCGTGCCCGGGCGGCTACGAGTTCGGCGGGCGCTACTTCCGCTGCTGGGAGCGCCGCGGGCACGGCTCGCTCGACCTGATCGGGGCGCTCGCCCACTCCTGCGACGTCTACTTCTATCAGCTCGGGTTGCGCCTGGGCCTGCCGCGCCTCGAGGCCACCGCGCGCGCCCTGGGCCTGGGCGAGCGGACCGGGGTGGACCTGCCGCACGAGAAGAAGGGGCTGGTTCCCGGGGCCGCCTGGTACGACCAGCGCTGGGGCGCCGGGCGCTGGCGGAAGGGGCTGCTCCTCAACCTGGCGATCGGCCAGGGGGAGCTGCTGGTGACGCCCCTCCAGCTCGCCCTGCTGGCCGCCGAGGTGGCCAACGGCGGCCACGCCGTGCGACCCCACCTGGTGGATCCCGACCCGGGCGGCGCTCCCCTGGCGCGCCCCGTCCAGCCCGGGCTCGAGCTGTCCGACGCGGATTGGGGGGCGGTGCGCACGGCCATGGAGAAGGTGGTGAGCGAGGGCACGGGCGGCGCGGCCCGGCTGGCGGGTCTGCCGGTGGCCGGCAAGACCGGCACGGCGCAGAACCCGCGCGGCAAGGACCACGCGCTCTTCCTGTGCTACGCCCCGGCCGCGCGGCCCCAGGTGGCGCTGGCGCTGGTGGTAGAGAACGGCGGCCACGGGGGAAGCGCGGCCGCTCCCCGCGCCGGGCGCGCGCTCCACGCCTACTTCGTGCCGGACAGCGCGGCGCTGGCGGTCGCCCCGCCGGCGTGGCCGGCGGACACCACCGATGTGGGCGACTAGCGTGCTGCGGGCGCGGCGCTGGCCCGAGCTCGACCTGCCGCTGCTGCTCGCGGCGCTCGGGCTCGCGGCGCTGGGCCTGCTCATGGTCTTCAGCGCGACCTCCACCCCCGGGGCCGCGCACCAGGGATTCTGGGTGCGGCAGCTGGTGTGGCTGGGGGTGGGCCTGGCGGCCGGGACGCTGGCGGCGAGCCTGCACTACCGCGCCTACGACGCCCTGGCGTGGGTGCTCTACGGCATCTCCGTGGTGCTGCTGCTCGCGGTGCTGGTGGCGGGCAGCAGCGCCTTCGGTGCACGGCGCTGGCTGGAGCTGGGGCCGCTGCGCTTCCAGCCCTCCGAGCTCGCCAAGATCGCCACGGTCATGGTGCTGGCGCGCCGGTTCGACAACCGCTGGCTCGACCTCTCGCAGGCGCGGCACTGGGCGCCGGCGGCGGCGATCGTGCTGGTCCCGACGGCGCTGGTGCTGCGCCAGCCCGACCTGGGCACCGCGCTCTGCTTCCCGGCCATCCTGGTGGCGATGTACTTCTGGGCCGGCATGCCGCCGCAGTCGCTCCTGCTCGGCCTCTCGCCGGCCGCCAACGTGGCGCTCTACTTCGCCACCGGATCGCCCTGGTGGTTCCTGCTCGTGCTGGTCCCCCTGCTGGTCTGGGCGCGGCCGCGGGCGGCCACCGTGACGCTCGTGCTGGCCCTCAACCTCGCGGTCAGCGTCAGCCTCCCGCACCTGTGGAACAGCCTGCACGACTATCAGAAGCGCCGCATCACCACCTTCCTCAACCCGGAGCAGGACCCGCACGGCGCCGGCTACCAGATCATCCAGTCCAAGATCGCCATCGGCTCCGGCGGCCTCAAGGGGAAGGGTTTCCTGAAGGGCACCCAGAAGGGGCTCGACTTCCTTCCCATGCGCCACACCGACTTCATCTTCGCGGTGGTGGGGGAGGAGCTGGGGCTGTTGGGGTCGTTGACGGCGGTGCTACTCTACGCCGTGCTGGTGTTGCGAGGCTTCGGCATCGCGGCCGCCGCGCACAACGCCTTCGCGGGCCTGCTGGCGGTCGGCGTCACCACGGCCCTCTTCTATCACACCATCGTCAACCTGCTCATGACCATCGGCTGGGCGCCCGTCACCGGACTGCCGCTGCCGCTGCTCTCCTACGGGGGGACCGCCCTGGTCGCCAACTGCATCCAGGTCGGGCTGCTGCAGAACGTGGCGTTCCGGCGGCAGGAGCGCTGATTGCATCCCGAGCTCTTTCAGTTCGGCTTCCTGCACCTGCGCTCCTACGGGCTCATGCTGGCCGTGGCCTTCCTGGTCGGGACCGGGCTGAGCCTGCGCGAGGCGCGCCGGCTGCAGCTGGACGAGGACCGCCTGGTCTCCATCATCCTGGTGGTGCTGGTGGCGGGCATCCTGGGAGCGCGCACCCTCTACGTGATGGAGCACATCCAGGAGTTCCGCCGCGAGTGGACCAGCGTCCTGGCGCTGTGGCAAGGGGGCCTCACCCTCTACGGCGGCATCGTGGCCGGGACGGCCGCGGGCCTCTACGCCGCCCAGCACTGGGGGCAGCCGATGTGGCGCGTGGCCGACGCGGTGACCCCGGCCGTGGCGCTGGGGACGGTCTTCGGGCGCGTCGGCTGCTTCCTCAACGGCTGCTGCTACGGGCGCCCCACCCGGCTGCCGTGGGGCGTGGTGTTCCCGCCCGATTCCTACGCCGGGCTCGAGTTCGGCAATACCCCGGTCCATCCCTCGCAGCTCTACTTCGCGCTTTCCGGGCTGGCGCTCTTCGGCCTGACCTGGTGGCTGCGCCGCCGGGTCCGCACCAACGGCGTGCTGTTCTGGAGCTTCCTGCTCCTGTTCGCGCTGGTGCGCATCCCCCTGGACGGCACGCGCGCCTACGAGCCGGAGGCGCGCGTCTTCGCTCTGGGCGGCATCGAGGTGGTGGAGAGCCAGCTGGCCAGCGTGGCGCTCGCGCTCTTCTCGCTCCTCATGATCCTGCGGCTGCGGCGCGGGGGCGCGCCCGCGTGACGGCCGCCCCGATTCGCCTCGCCGTCCTGGGCGATCCCTTGAGGTTCACGCTCTCGCCCGCCCTGCATCGGGCCGGGCTCCAGGCCCTGGGCCTGGAGGGGGAGTCCGAGGCCATCCGCGAAGCCCCCTCCGGCTTCGCCGAGCGGCTGGGCGCGCTCGAGCGCGCCGGCTACCTGGGCGCCAGCCTCACGCATCCGCTCAAGGAGGCCGCCCTGGACCACCTGGCGCGCGTCTCGGCCGCCGCCCGCCGGGCGCGCTCGGTCAACACGGTGGGCTTCTCGACGCAGGGGCGCTGGGGCGAGAGCACCGACGGCGTGGGCTTCCTGGACTTCCTGGAGAGCGTCCGGCGGCCGGTGGCCGGCCGGGACGTGGTGCTGCTGGGCGGCGGCGGGGCGGCGCGCAGCCTGGCCCTCGCCCTGCTCGAGGCCGGCGCCCGGACGGTGCGCGCCTCGT
>JBBIHL010000039.1:0-12075 GCA_037447075.1 Candidatus Eiseniibacteriota bacterium
GCCCGCTGCTCGTCCGCGTCCCGGCCCTCGCGAGTGCCGACGTCCAGCCAGGTGCGCGGGCATCGCCCGGGACCGGCCGCGCGGCGCACGATGTCGCGGTCCGCCCACCAGGCGGCCGGCGAGACGCACCCCGCCAGGCCGAACACGCCGGGATGCTCGAGGGCCAGGTAGAGCGACACGACCCCGCCCAGGGAGGAGCCCGCCACGCCGGTGCCGGCCGGCCCCGGCGCGGTGCGGTAGCGGGCGTCCACGAAGGGCTTGAGCTCCTCGATCAGGAAGCGCGCGTAGTTCGCGGCCCGGCCCCCTCCGCGCGCCGAGTCGGGGGCCGGCGTGTACTCGGCGATGCGATCGGGCGTGTTCGCGATCCCCACCGCGATGAACGGGCGGACGCGCCCCTCGCGGATCAGCCGCTCGGCCGTCTCGTCCACGCCCCACTCGACGCCGATGAAGCTGGTGGCGGCGTCGAACACGTTGTTGCCGTCGTGGAAGTAGAGGACGGGGTAGCGCGTGGTCGTGTCCGCCTCGTAGCCCGGCGGGAGGTAGACCAGGACGTCGCGCGCCCGCACGAAGCGCGAGGCGAAGCCCGCATGGCTCCGGACGTCGCCGGTGAGGGTATGGACCGGAGCGACCCGGCCTTCGGTCTGGTCCCGCCAGGCGAGGACCTCGACCCGGACGGTATCGTGAGCGGCGGCCCGCCACTCCCGATTGGGGATCTCCCCTCCGCGCGCGTCCTTCTCGACCGTCTGCCAGCTGCCTCGCGTCACCTTGAACGCCAGCGGCGTGCCGGCCTCCACCTCCACGGTCACCGCGAAGCGCCGCCCGCCCAGCGGGGCCAGGCGCAGCCCGGCGCCGTTCCAGGCGCCGAGCTCGGGAGCGTCTCCCGCGATCCAGATCGGGGCGTCGCCGGGAGTGGACGCCGGCACCTGGACCAGGAAGGTCACGGGCACCGGGCGGGCCGCAGCCGCGCGCGGCAGCGCGGCCAGCACCGCCAGCAAGGCCCAGGCGAGTCGCGGCCTCACGTCAGGAGGCCCTGCCCCGCAGGCGGCGCCCGCGGACCACGGGAGCCATGTCTCTAGCGGGTCACGACCAGCCGCCGGGTCACCGTGCGGTCCAGAGCCCGGAGGCGCGCGAAGTAGAGCCCCGCGCCCACGACCCGTCCCGCCTCGTCCCTCCCCTCCCACGCCGCCTCGTGCTCGCCCGGCCCCAGCTCCCGGGAGACCAGGGTCTTCACCCGGCGGCCGGACACGTCGTAGACCTCCAGCCGCACCGCGCCCCCCGCGGGCAGAAGGAAGCGCAGCCCCACCCGTCCGCGCGAGGGATTGGGGAGGGGTGGGCCGAGGGCCAGCGCGGACCCTGGCGGCGCGGGCACGCCCAGGACCGGCTGGTCGGGCGCGATGCGGAAGACGCTCGGGGGGTTGTTGCCGTTCGAGTTGGAGAACGGCTGGCCCGACCCGGGATCGGCCACGTAGAGCGCTCCGTCGGCCCCGAACGCCAGGCAGTGGGGACCGCTCAGGTTCTTGAAGCCGGAGGCGAAGAGGCTCACCTCGCCGGCCGGAGTCACCTGGATGACGCGGTCGCCGAGGATGTCGGCCACGTAGAGATTGCCCTCGAACGCGCCGTAGGGGTCGAACGCCAGGCCGGCGGCGCCGCCGAGCAGCCCGGGATCCGTGGCGAGCGCGCTCACCGCCCCACCCGCCGTGACGCGAGCGATGCGGCCCGGGCCGTCGGCGGAGGTGCCGAGGGACGAAAGGTCGGCATCGGAGACGTAGAGATCGGCGCCCCACGCGCCGCCCGGGCCGAAGGCGAGGCCGTTCCCGCCGTTGATCCCCGTGGCGAAGGTCTCGAGCGCGCCGCCCGCGCCGAGGCGCACGACGCGGTCGCCCGACGGGTCGCACAGGTAGGCCGCGTCGCCGAAGTCGGTTCCCCCCACGGCGATCGCGCCGACCTGCGTGGCGACCGAAGGTGCGAGGGATCGGGTCGTCATCCGGCAGGCATCCACCGCGTAGAGCCCGCTCGCGTCGCACACCCGCAGGGCGCCGTCGGCGCCTCGGGCCAGGCCCTTCGCGGCGGTCCAGCGCGAATCACCCAGCCAATGCCCCAGGTCGGCCCCGGGGGTGAGCGTGAACAGCCGATCGCGGCCGGTATCGGAGAGCAGCAGCAGGTCGGGCCCGAGCCACGGGGCCCGCAGCAGCGCCTCGGGCGCGTTGAGCCCCTGGCGCGCGACGCGGTCCACGCGGTAGCCGGCGGGGACGCTGATGCCCGTCGCGTAGGGGGCGGTCTTGAAGCTGGCGTCGTGGCGCGCGGCCAGGTGCTTGCCGTCGGCGCCCGCCGCCGTCGCATCGAGGCTCCAGCGGTAGACCGTGCCGGCGCTCCATGCCGCGGCCGGATGGAAGCGCGCCTCGCGTCCGTTCACCTGCCACCAGCCGGCGACCGGCGGCGAGATGCCGAAGGCCGCCGCCACGCTCGTGGCGTCCACGTCGCGATCGAAGACGACGCGGAGCGGACCGGCCAGGTGGTTCAAGCTCTGATCGTGCCCCGGGAAGTGCGCCTCGATCTGCAGCGGCTCGGCCGCGATCCGTGCCGCCTGGGCCGACAGGGTCTCCACGATCCGCACGCCCCTGGCCGGGACCGCCTCGATCAGGAAGCCGGCGTCGCAGACGGTATCCCGGATCGCGGCATCCAGCGCATCCCCCACCACCACCCCCTTGGCCCAGGGCGTGGGGACGGCGGCGAAGGTGGGCTCGTTCGCCGTGTTGACGGTCACGATCACGGTGTCCGCGTCCGTCTGGCGACGGTAGGCGTAGATGCCCGGCCCGAAGACCTCGCTGATGAGCTCGACCGTGGTGCCGCGCCTCAACGCCTCGTGGGAGCGCCTGACGTGCGTGAGGCTGCGCACGAACCGGAACAGGGGATGCACCAGGTCGAAGTTGTCGCCCTCCGACGGGCCGTAGTCCCACAGCCCGTCCCACATGTCCTCGCGGTCGTAGGGATCGCTCCCGCCGTCGAACTCCTGCTCGCTGCCGTAGTAGATGCACGGCACCCCACGCGCGGTCAGCAGCCAGGCCAGCGCGGCGCGCATCCGGCTCTCGTCCTGATTCGCCACGCCGAACGACAGGAAGCGCGCGACGTCGTGGTTGTCGAGGAACGTCACCAGCCGCTCGCGGCTGGACGCGTCGTAGAAGCCCAGCTGCGAGTACCCGTAGCTGAGATTGTACGGCGAGGAGTTGTACGCGAACGTGTACATGGCGCTGAAGAACATGGGGAAGTAGAGCATGGAATCGAACTTGTAGCTCCCGCCCGCCCGGGTCCCGGTGTAGGAGCCCACCTTGGCGTCGATGCCGTCGAAGCACTCGCCGAACAGGAAGAAACGCTCCTTGCCGATCAATTGCCCGTGGGCCCGGACGGCCGGGCACCACCGGTCCCAGAACGCGTTGTCAATGTGCTTGACGGTGTCCACGCGGTAGCCGTCGCAGTCCGTGTTGTCCATCAGCCAGAAGCCGGCCTGCTCGAGCAGGGCCGCGACCGCCGGGTCTTCCGTCCGGAGGTCGTCGAGGCCCGCCAGCTCTCCCAGCGTCGCCTGCAGCGAGTCGCCGTAATCGTGGATCTCCCCGTAGCGGTGGAACTTCGTGAGGTCGTCGAGGAGGCCGACGTAGCGCTTGGACGGATTCCGCCAGGACAGGGTGTAGCCGGCAGGGTAGTTGAAGGCGGGATAGCCCGGTCCCGTGCCGGAGATCAGGTCGCCCATGTGGTTCACGACCACGTCGAGAAGGACCGCGATCCCGCGGGCGTGGGCCGCCGCAACCAGGGACTGGAGCTCTCCGAGGGTGCCGAAGTGGGGCGCGATCGCGAAGAAGTCGCGGGCGGCGTAGCCGTGGAACTCGCCGTTGGCGTTGAGCACCACCGGGGAGATCCAGATCGCATCCACTCCCAGGTGCACGAGGTAGTCCAGCTTGGACTGGACCCCCGCGAAGTCGCCGCCGTGCACCCTGTAGGGATCGGAGGGCGCGTAGCTGCCGTCGGCGTCGTTGTTGGAGGGGTCGCCGTCCCAGAAGCGGTCGGTGACGATCTGGTAGATGACGAGGTCCCGCCAGTCGGACGGGGAAGGCGTGACCCCGTGCGCAGGCGACGGGTGCGTCACCGGGAGCAGCCCGGCGAGGGCCACCGCGGCTCCGCGCACCCACCGCATCGCCCCGCCGACCGTCATGCCCACCTCGTCCGTCAGGCCCGAACCCGAACGGGTCGGGCGGGCGGCTACCAGACCAGCACGAATCGCGAGGAGGCCCGCGCCCCGCCCGCCTCGACGCGCACGAAGTAGATCCCGGCCGGGGCGCGCCGTCCGCGCTCGTCCCGCCCGTTCCAGCGCAACCGGTGAGTCCCCTCCCCCCGCTCCCCGTCGAGCAGCGTCGCCAACCGGCGCCCCCGCGCGTCGTAGACGGCGACGCGCACGAAGGAGGCGCGGGGAATGCCGAAGGTCAGCACGACGTCCCCCCGGGCCGGGCTCGGTGCCACGGCCTCGATGCGGAGGGACCCCGGTACGCCGGTTCGCGATCCGTCCACCGCCACCGGGGCGCCCCCCGGCGCCAGGACGATCAGGCTCATCTGCGGAACGCGCAGCTCCACCGATTGCAGGAAGCCGTCGGCCGGGATGGCGTCGGCGTCCAGCGTGCCCGGATTGTCCATGCCGTTGCCGTCATAGGCGCTCGACTGGCTGTCCACCGCCTCGTGCCACGGGCCGCCCAGGGGAAGCCCCAGGCGGTAGGCGCCGTAGTTGGTGTTGCTGAAGTTCGCGATCACCACCAGGACGTCCGCCAACCCGTCGTAGCGGCGGAAGGCGATCACGTTGCCCCCCTCGTTGACGTGATACACGTGGGCCGACGACGACGCGTAGAGCGCCGGGCGCGTGCGGCGCAGGGCGATCAGGTCCTGGAAGTACCGGTAGATGGGCGCATAGGTCGTCCGCTTCGACCAATCGATCCGGTTGCCGGTGTCGGCGCCGAAGTCGGCGTCCTCGAGCCACTCGCTCCCCATGAGGAACGCGGGCACTCCCGGCGCCGTGAGCACCAGCCCCTGGCCCAGCTTGACGCGACCCTTGGCGTAGAGGTCGTCGTGAGGCGCCGACGGATCGATGGTCTTGACCAGACGCTGCCCGCCGCTTCCGGGCCACGCCTCGTCGTGCAGCTCCAGGTAGTTCAGCACCCGGCTTCCGCTCAAGTAGGGAGCGGATCCCAGGATGGCGCCGCGGACGGCGGCCATGTTGGGGTCGCCGAAGGCGGCGTCCAGGATCGCCTGCCGCAGGTTGTCCACGAAGGCGTCGTGGTACTGACAGTCGAAGCCCGCGCCCCCCAGGCTGGTGGGAGTCGTGACCCCCGGGTCGTCGGGCAGCTGCTCGGCGATCACCACCTTGTCGGCCCATCGGTTGTCCACCTCGTCGTTGAGGCGCCGCATCAGCCCCCAACCCGCCGCGGCCTGTGCGGGGAGGTTCATGTAGTCGGTGCCGTCCATGCGGAAACCGTCCACGTGATACTCCTCCAGCCAGTGCAGGGCGCTCTCCGCGTAGTAGTCCCGCACCGCGGGCGCGTCGAAGTCGGCCTGGGAGCCCCAGGGCGTGTCCACCGCCGGGGAATCGAAGTAGGTCTGCGAGCCGTCGTAGAACCACATGAAGTTGTCGTTGGTCGTGAAATGATTCCACACGATGTCCAGGAGGACGCCGATGCCGTGAGCGTGAAGCGAGTCCACCATGGCCTTGAGCTCGTTCGGGGTGCCGTATTTCCACTCGGGCGCCCACATGGTCTGCGGGTTGTAGCCGGCCGACAGATCGCCCGGAAACTCCGTCACGGGATTCAGCATGACGGCGTTCACGCCCAGCTGGGCGAGCTGTCCCGCGCGCGCCGCGACGTCCACGTAGCGCGAAGGGAAGGGCGTGGCCCCCAGGGGGTCGTTGCGTCCGGCGAACGTGCCCACGTGGAGCTGGTAGATCACCATCTGATCGAGCGGCGGGGTGGCGAAGTCCGGCAGCGCCCAGGCGTACTGGAACGGGTCCTCGACGTAGGCGTTGGTGTTGTCGGCGGGGTTCAGGGCCCGGGCGCGGGCGTCCGTGTTCCACACCGAGTTGTTGAAGAAGTACTTGTACTGCTGCCGGTACCCCACTCCCGACACCAATCCCACGAAGTGCTCCCCCACCTTGGTGAGCGGGTTGGCCATCCCCCACCCGTTGAACTCCCCCCGCACGTAGGTCGAGACCCGGGTCGGCGCCCACACCTTGAACACCGCCCCGCCGCCGCTGGTGCGGGTGGCTCCCACCGGGGCGTGCGCGAGCGTCTGGAAGTTCACCACGAAGCCGCCGTCCGCCGGGGGGTCGTTGGACATGCCGCCGGCGCTGTAGTAGTCGGTATCGGTGCCGTCGGTGAGCTCGAACCAGTAGCTCAGGATGGTCGCGCCCGTCGCGGGGACCGGGGCCGCCCAGACGTCGTAGGGGCCTCGAGCGCCGACCCGCGCCATGTCGAGCCAGGCGACCGTGCCGTCGTCCACGTGCACGCGGGCGGAGGTGATGTCGTCGCGGTAGGCCTGGATCCGGACCTGGAAGCTCTCGCCCCCGGTCGGACACAGCGGCCGGCGGTCCTGCCAGCCGACGTGGCTGACGCCGAACCACTCCACGTCGTTGTCGGGGCCGGCCGCGCCGGAAGGCGCCGGGAGCGCGAGGAAGGCGAGGAAACCAAGCAGAATGCGACGCATGGCGGTGCCTCCGTTGCCTGGCCCCCGCGCCGCTCCCTGAAACCCCCTTGGCGGGAACCCGGAGTGCCTCTCGAACGCCATGACGTTAGCGCAAACGGCTCGGCCGGTGCCAGTCCGCGGACCCCGTGGCCACCCGGCCGGAGCAGCCGCCGGGTTCCGGTGTAGCCCACTCCATGGAGCTGCGGAGAATCGCCCCACCGGCGTTGTGGGCCGGCTGGCTGGTCGTCGGGTTGCCGATCGCCTCCCCGGCCGCTACCGACGCGACCTCATCGGGCGAGACCCCGGCGGCGCAGGCCGTTTCCTCCGCGCGTCCATCGGTGCTGCTCCTGGGGGGCTTCGGCAGCTATGCGATGCGCAGCCTGAACCGGAGCCTGGGCCACGCCCGGGTGGACCGCATGGCGACGGCGTCGAGCGTCGCCATGGGCGCGTCGGGGGGCATCGAGCTGGACGCGCCGCTTCCCCACGGCTGGAGCGTCAGCTACCGCTACGAGGTCCTGCCGCTGGGCCTCACGATCCGCACGCCTTCGGGTGGGAGCTCGTTCACGGGCGTGGCCCAATCGCTCACCGCGGGACTCTCCTACCCGTTGCTGCGCTACGGCCGGGGCACCAGCCTGGGGGGCGCCGGGCTCGGGCTCATCTACTTCTCGGGCGAGGACCGCTACGAGGCGCCGGGGCTCTCGGGCTGGGGGTTCACCTTCACCGCGCAGGGCTGGGTGGGGCATCGCCGGCGCCTGGGACGCCGGGGCGTGGTAAGCATGGAGGTCGGTCTCCGCTACGCCCGCTTCGCGCCGCGCTGGGACGGGCGGCGCATCTTCGACGCCCGCGGCGACGCCCTGGAGCTGGAGTACACGGGGGTGATGGTGCGGCTCGGCGCAGGCGCGCTGCTGGGGGCCGCCCCCGATCGGAGCGGGCCGCCTACGGGCGGTACCGCGCCTTGATGCTCCCCCAGGACAGCGATCGAGTCGGGGTGGGCTGGTACTGGAACACCTGGATGCGGGAGTTGCCCCAGTCCGAGACGTAGATGCGGCCCAGCCCGTCGAAGGCCACGTCCACCGGGGAAGAAAACTGGCCCGGGCGGGCGCCTGTGGTCCCCCACAGGGTCAGGAAACCCCCGGCCGCGTCGAACTGCTGGACACGATCGTTGAAGGTGTCGGCGACGAACAGGTCTCCGCGGTCATCGAAGCGCAGCCCGTGGGGCCCCTTGAACTGCCCCGGGGCGGAGCCGGAGCCCGGCAGGCCGATGTACCCGAGGAACGTGCCGGTGCTCGTGTACCTCTGGATGGGGCCTCCGTCGTGGTCCGCAACCAGGATCTCCCCATCGGGACCGCTCGCAAGCCCGTAGGGCCGCGTCATGCCGTCGGCGTACCAGGCGCCGACGGCAACGCCGTCAGCGGTGAACTTCTGGATCAGCGGCCCGAGCTGGGTCACGTAGAAGATCCCCGCACGGTCCACACAGATCGCGACGGGGTAGTACAGATTCCCCGTTCCCCACATGCCCACGAACCTCCCGTTGCGGGTGAACTTCGACACGCGGTGGTTCTGATGCTCGACGACGTACAGGTAACCCTCGGGTCCCAGGGCGATCCCGACCGGATGGAAGAGCTGGCCCGCACCCGAGCCGTAGCCTCCCCACTGGGAGACGAACCGGCCCTCGGTCGTGAACTTCTGCACGCGGTTGTTGGTCTGATCGGCAACGTAGACGTAGCCTTCGACGTCCATCGCGAGTCCCCAGGGATGATCGAACTGTCCTGGACCTGCTCCCAGGCTCCCCCAGGTGAAGAGAAACGTAGGCTGCGCATGGGAACTCGCAGAGACGGCCAGCAGCAAGATGGTTGCCGCCAGCGACCCGGAACGCTTCCGCGCGTGGCGCACGACTCCTCCGCGGCGGCGCATGTGCTGCGCCCACGCAGCCCGGCACTCGTTGGCAGCCAGACGGGCGGGGCGTTGCGCGCGCTCCCGGTGGGGAGGGGAAGGTTTCGGGCAAGTGTCCGGCCGGGCGGAAGGGCGGCCTGCCCGCGCGCCGGCGAATACTACCCCCGTGGGACCGGGGGCCCAAGCTCGAAACCCGGCCGCCCGGGCCGGGCCCGCCGACTATCTCCGATACCGCGCCTTGAGGCTGCCCCAGGCTGCGGGCCGCACCGGCGTCGGGAGGTAGCCGAACACCTGGATGCGCGAGTTGTCCCAGTCGGCCACGTAAACGTGGGCTTCCGGGTCGGTGGCCACGTCGGTCGGGACCGCGAACTGGCCCGGGGCCGAGCCGTCTGACCCCCACATGGTGAGGAAGGCGCCCGACGGATAGAACTGCTGGACGCGGTCGTTCCCCGTGTCCACCACGAACAGGTTCCCGAAGGGGTCGAACTCCATCCCGTGCGGCGAGAAGAGCTCTCCGGGCCCCGAGCCCGCCGCGCCGAAGAAGCCGAGGAAGCCGCCCGCGCTGGTGTACCTCGACAGCGGCCCGCCGTAGTAGTCGGCGACGAGGATGTTGCCCGCGGGGTCGGCGACCACGCCATAGGGGTGAGTGATCCCCGGCCCTCCCCAGGCCGCCACGAACGTGCCGCCGGGAGTGAACTTCTGCACCCGGGCGTTGGACGCGTCGGCCACGTAGACGAACCCCGACGCATCCAGGCAGACGCCTATCGGGTGCCCGAACTGACCTGCAAGCGAGCCCCGTTCTCCCCAGCGCCTCAAGAAGGCCCCGCCGGTCGTGAAGACGGAGACCCGGTGGTTCTGAGCCTCGGCCACGTAGAGCTCGCCCGCAGGGCTCAACGCCATCCCCACCGGATGGAACAGCTGTCCGTCGGCGGAACCGAAGCCGCCCCACTGGGAAACGTAGGTGCCATCGGTCGTGAACTTCTGGACGCGGTTGTTCCACTGGTCGGAGACGTAGACGTATCCCTCACCGTCGAGGACGATGTCGTAGGGATGGTCGAACCGGCCGGGGCCGGTGCCCAGCCCGCCCCAGCCGAAGAGATAGGCGGGGGCATCCCCCGCGCGAGCCAGGGGAGGGAGAAGGAGAAGGGCGATGCACAGGGAGAGTGGTGTGGCTCGCACGCGCTGCATGGCTCCTCCCTTGCTGGACGCGTTCCGCCAGCTCAATACCCCATCGCGCACCCGTCCTTGCGTGACTCGCTGGCGCCGGCGTAGAGCCCCGTCTCGGGGTCGCGCCAGACCGCCTGGTAGCCGCCGTAGATCCCGAACGACGCGGCGATCCGGTGCCCGCGCGCCGCCAGCTCGCGCCGCACCTCCAGGGGCACGCCGTCCTCCAGGTGCAGCTCCCCGCCGTCCTTCATCACGGTCCCGGTGGGCTCGCTGGAGCCGCCGTGGTGGAAGCGCGCGGCGTCCCCGGCCTCCTGGAGGCCCAGCCCCAGGTCCACCAGGTTCACCACGATCTGCACGTGCCCCTGGGGCTGCATGTCGCCGCCCATCAGGGTGAAGGCCATGAGCGGGGCGCCGTCCTTGGTGATGAAGGCGGGAATGATGGTGTGGAAGGGGCGCTTGCCGGGCTGGAGGCTGTTGGGGTGGTCCGGCTGGAGCGAGAACAGGCCGCCGCGGTCCTGGATGCCGAAGCCCAGCTCGGGCACCACGTAGCCCGAGCCGAACCCGGTGTAGTTGCTCTGGATCAGCGAGACCATCATGCCCTCCTGGTCGGCCGTGGCGAGGCAGGTGGTCTCGGAGAGCGCCAGGCGCGGGTCCCCCGCCTGGTCGGTGCGGGCGGCGCGCCTCATGTCAATCAGCTCGGCGCGGCGCTTCGCGTAGTCCTTGGCGAGCAGCTCCTTCACCGGCACCTGGGCGAACGCCGGGTCGGCGTAGTAGCGCGCCCGGTCGGCGAAGGCCAGCTTCTTGGCCTCCACCATCAGGTGCCAGAAGTCCGCCGACGCACGCCCCATGCTCGCGAGGTCGAAGTTCTCCAGGATGTTGAGCATCTGGAGCGCGGCCAGCCCCTGCCCGTTGGGCGGCAGCTCCCACACCGTGTAGCCGCGATAGGAGGTGGAGATGGGCACGTCCCAGGTGGAGACGTGTCGCGCGAAGTCCTCCTTGCTGAAGAACCCGCCGTTCTGGTCGGAGAATCGCACCAGGGCGTCGGCGATGGCGCCCTTGTAGTAGGCGTCGCGCCCGCCCTTGGCCAGCAGCTCCAGGGTGCGCGCCAGCGCCGGGTTCTTGAAGATCTCCCCCGCCCTGGGCGCGCGCCCGCCCGGCATGAACACCTCGGCGAACCCCGGCTTGTCCTTGAAGACGCGCGTCGAGCGCTCCCAGTCGCTGGCGATCACCGGGCTCAAGGGGAAGCCGTGCCGCGCGTAGCCGATGGCGGGCGCGAGCACGGCGCTCATGGGCAGCTTGCCGAAGCGCTTGTGGAGATCGAACCAGCCCCCGGCGCAACCCGGCACCGTCCAGGAGAAGGGCGAGTAGAGCGGGATGGTGCCGTCGGGCAGAGGAGTCACCTTGTCAATGGTGAGCTTGAGCGGTGCGCGGCCGGAGCCGTTGAGGCCGTGGAGCCTGCGCGTCCTGGGGTCCCAGACGATGGCGAACAGGTCGCCGCCCAGCCCGTTGGCGGTGGGTTCCATCAGCCCCAGGCAGGCGTTGACCGCGATGGCGGCGTCCACCGCGCTGCCGCCTTTCTTGAGGACGTCCACGCCGGCCTGGACCGCGAGCGGCTGGGCCGCGGCCACCATGCCGTGCTGCGCCCACACCACCGAGCGCGTGGAGAAGGACTGGCCGACCGGACGGTCGGCGGCGAACGCGTGCAGGGGCGATTGGCTCACGGCGGCGACCACCAGTGCGAAGGGGAGCAAGCGGCTCATGGCAGTGCTCCGGGGTTGGGGGCGGGGGTGGATGGCGACCACGCAAAGCCTAGCCCAGGGATGCGGGGGCGGCAATCGCGGACTGCGTCCGCATACCGCCGGCGACCGGGAACGTCGCTCCCCGCGCAGGCCCGCCGCCCTACCCCTGCCCTTCGAACCCGTAGTCGCGCTCCACCCGGCTCACCCGGATCCGGTAGGAGCGATACCAGCGCTCGCGCCCCAGCCGCTGCGCCTCCCGGTGCTCGAGCACCTGCTTCCACCCCTGCACCGCGTCCAGGCTCGTCCAGTAGGAGACGGTGATCCCCAGGCCGTCCTCGCCGCGCGCCGACTCGTGGCCAAGGTAACCCGGCTGCCGGGCGACCAGCGCCTCCATCCGCTCCGCCATCTCGCCGTAGCCCTGGTCCCCTTCGGTCCGCAGGGAGGTGAAGACCACCGCGTAGTAGGGAGGCTCGGGGGTGGCGGCGAGGCGCGGCCGCGCGCCCGGCCCCCCGGCCTCGCCGGGCGCCCTCACGCCGTCACGGCGGCTCGGGCCGCCCCCGGCTCC
>JBBIHL010000040.1:0-12006 GCA_037447075.1 Candidatus Eiseniibacteriota bacterium
TCGCGCTCGACTTCGAGGCCGCGGTCGAGCGCCGCACGGCCCCGGGCGGCACCGCGTGCGCCGCGGTGCTGGCCCAGCTCGCGGAGGCGCGCGCGGCGCTGGAGGGCCAACTCCCGTGAAACGGACGCCGATCAGCGCAGGCAAGCTCCCGCATCTGGATGGGGCGAGGTTATCCGCCGGCAAGCTCCCGCTTCGGAGTGGGTCCCCGTTCGCCCGCGCCGCTCGGCCTCCACGCTGCGCTCCAACCTTCGAAGGGCGGCGCGGGCTCAAGCCCCACTCCTCGCGGGCCTTGCCGGCGGCTGGCCCCGCCCCACTCCGCAGCGGGAGCTTGCCTGCGCTGAAAGCCCTACGCCGGGCGGCCCCCGCGACGGTCCGCATCCGCCCCGCACGGCTGGCCGACCTCGACCTGCTCGAGGCCTTCATCTCCCGCTACACGCACGACGGCACGTTGCTGCCCCGCACCCGCGCCAACCTGGTGCAGCACCTGCGCGATTTCCGCGTGGCCTGGATGGGCGACCGGCTGGTGGGCTGCGGCGCGCTGCAGCTGGTGGATGCCACCCTGGCCGAGGTCCGGTCGGTGGCCGTGGATCCCTCGCTCCAGGGTCGCGGGATCGGCCGCCGGCTGGTGGGCGCGCTGGTTGCCGACGCGCGCCGCCTGGGCCTGCCGCGGGTCTTCTGCCTCACCCGGCGCCTGGACTTCTTCGCGCACCAGGGCTTCGTGGCGGTGCCCATGGGGCGCTACCCGCACAAGGTGTGGAACGACTGCCGGCTCTGTCCGCGGCGGCATCGCTGCGACGAGACCGCCATGGAACGGCCGCTCACCGCAGCGGCGCGGCGGGCGCTGGAGGCGTCCCTGAGCGGGCCCCCGCCCGAGGGGCTCGTGCTCCTGCCGCCGGCCCAGGCCACCCGACCGGCACCCGGCGGGTAGCGCCCGCCGGATGCAAACACCCGGGGCGGCGGTGCCCGGCAATCTGCCGGTTCCCGCCGCCCGTTGGTTGGCGACCGCGCGTGCAGCCACGCTCTAGCCTTGACTGATCATTCGGCGCAGGCGTGAGCGCTGGATTGCCCGCGACTGGCGCGGCCCAGAGAGAGATTGATGTTCCATTCCTTGGTTCACGGAACGTGGTCCTTGGTTTTCCTGGTCAAGAGGGCCGCCGGCCGCACTCTTCGCGGTCGCCGACCTCCCGGAGCCGCGGGATTCTGATCAATCATGGCTAGCTGGTGAGAACCTCCCCCGAGCCCTCCGACGGAGCCGGCTGGCTCGGTGTGGCCTCCGGCGCCGGGACGGAAGTGGCCGGAGTGGCGGGCGGCACCGGTCCGCCCGGCCTGCGGCTCACCCAGACGACCACCATGACGGCCGCCCAGATCACGACGATCGCGGCGATCAGGGCGACGGCGACGGGCTTCCCTCGGGGCCTTCTCCCGCTCATAGCTCTCTCCATGCGATCGCGCGCGCCGTCGGCAGGTCGGCGTCGAAGCGGCTGGTGGTCGGGAAATACGGCGGGACGATGCCGCGCCGGTCGTAGCGGAAGTCGCGCGCGTATCCCGTCAGCATGTTGCCGGTGGATGACGAGAAGGTGCCGAACGCGCCGTAACGGTCGGCGATCATGCCGCCGCGCAGGTGGAACGTGCCACGCGGCGACCCGGAATTGTAGCTGTCCACCATGAAGCTGGACAGGCTGGCCGTGGCCATCACGAAGGCGTCCAGGTTGCAGTCGTTGGGCGCGGAGGAGCCCACCCGGATGTTGCCGCCGGACGTGAGCAGCCCCAGCACACCCGCGCCGTTGATCGAGCTGTAGTTCTCCACCGTGAGGTCACCCTGGATGACGATGTTGCCGGTGGCCGCGATCAGCAGCTGGTTGTCGTCCGCGATTCCGGGGGGCGGCGCGCCGCTCACCCGGTCGGGGCCACGAAGGCTGGAGATGGCGCCGTTGACGTAGGTGACGCCACGGGGGACGCCCAGGTAGGTGGTCGTGGTCGCGCCCTGGGTCACCATCGTCACGTTCGCGGTCCGGTCAATCGTGACGGTCTTCGTGGTCGCGCCCTGGGTCATGGTGTAGACCTGGCGACCGAGCCCGTCCACGCTGGTGCGGTACGAATCCAGGATCCCCTGCACGTAGATACCGCCGCTCATGGTGACGCCCGTGTGAACGAGGTAGATGCCATCGGGCGGCGTGCTGCTGCCGGCGCCCGTGCCCAGCTGGGCGTTGATGGTGTTGTTGTTGGGCGGCGAGGAGCTGCTGGGGTCCAGGCCCAGCGCCGCATTCTGCTGGTTGTACGAGTTGGCTGGCAGCGGGATGCTGGGGGCGCCGCGCTGGAAGCCGCCGAAGAAGTTCGGAACGTCAATCGAGCCGTTGTTGCTGGCCGCGAGCTCCACGGGGGAGCCCTTGTTGTTGAACCAGGCCTTGTTGTTCACGCTGCTCGCCAGGTCCTCGAAGGTCGGCTGGAAGGCGAAGCGGAACTCGCCGTTGGTGTGCACGCGGCCGTCGAAGTGCCCGCTCGAGGTGAACCAGATGGCCCCGCCGCTGGGCGTGAGGTGCGTGTTGGTGTAGATGAGGTAGTCCGTGAAGGACCCGCGCGAGGCGCTCACGCGCAGCACGCCCTGGCTCTGTACCCGCCGTTGCCCCTGCAGGCCGAAGGTGCCGGTGGCGGTGACCGTGTAGTTGTAGTTGTAGACCTGGGCCGTGTCGGCCAGGTCGCTGTCGGCGAAGGCGATGCTGGCCGAGGCCGTGAAGTTGGGCGACGAGCTGGTCACCGACATCAGGCCGGCCGGGAACACGTTGTTCGGCTGGGAGATGACGGGGCCCACGCCGCTCCAGGCGTTGCACATGCTGTCCAGCTTGGCCTGGGCCATGTTGGCCAGCATCTGCGAGGCGGTGCGGATGCCCGCGTCGGCCGCGTAGAGCGAGCCCTTGGCCACGTGGACGTTGGATGAAACCGAGCGCTCGGTCACCGTCGTGACCATGTAGGTCACGGCGAGGGTCGAGACGAGCATGAGCACCAGGAGCGAGGTGACCAGGGCGATGCCCCGCTCGGCGCTCCGGACGCTCCACGGATGGATGCGTTGCATGATGACGAACCTCCTGCCTAGAACGTCCGTGGCTTGGCGATCGCCCAGACCGAGTCCGTGATTGTCTGGCGGTTGACGTTGGTGTAGCTGATGTGGACCACGGGCCGGATCTTGTCCACCATGGTCCAGCTGGCCGGGTTGCGCGTCACGGTGCCGTCCTGCATGAGGTACCAGACCTCGAAATCCCTCACCGTCTGGGCCACCACCTGCGGCGCGCTGTTGTCTTCCTGCCGCACCAGGCTGGGCCGGGTGAAGCTGGTGGAGTCGTACCAGTACTGCACCCAGGTCGCCTTGTAGACGTCGGCGTTCACCCCGTAGCCTCCGGCGGGCCAGTTGGAGTAGCTGCCGGAGGGGTTCCAGGGCGACGACGACGCGTGCTGCAGCCGCGGCGGGGAAGCGAGCCGACCCGTCACCTTGAACATGTGGGCCGTGGCCCCGTTGGTCACCACCACCAGGTCGCTGTCGCTGAAGCCGGCCGTGCTCGCCACCTGGATGTCGGTGGTGGGGGTGGTCATGCCGGCCGTGAGCTTCGAGGTCACGCCGGCGTAGGCGCCGATCACCGACAGGGTGTCGCTGTTGGTGGTCCCGTATCCCGCGTCCACCGGGCTCAGCTGGAATTCCGTGCCGGCGCTGTAGCAATTGACCGCAATGCGACCCCAGCCGGACCCGGCCATCCGCACCTCGCGCTCGAGGAGCTGGCAGGCCGCGCGCGCGTTCTGCCGCGACTCGATCAGCGCGTTCATCCGCTGCGCGTTGGCCTGCGAGCGGAAGAAGGTGAAGTAGACCGTGGTGAGCACCATCGCGATGATGGTCAAGGTCACCATCAGCTCCACCAGGGTGAAGCCGCGCGCCGGGATCGGTGACGCCTTCGTCGGTTCCATGCAGGCCTCGCCCGTCAGTCCACCAGGGGGTTCACGATGACCAGGCGCTGCAAGGTGGTGGCCGTGGAGGTCGGCCAGCGCACCGTCACGGTGATGCGTTTGCTGTTGGCCAGCGGCTGGTCGTCTTCCACGTTCCACGACACCCAGTAGCGGCCCGGGTAGGGGTTCGCGGGGTCGTTGTGGGCTCCCGCCGTCAGGTCGGCGTCGTCGTAGGGCAGGGCGAGCAGGCGCTCGGCCGCGTTGGAGCACAGCTCGGAGGCGCGCGTCTGCCGGCCCGCGTTGGTCACTGCCCGGCTGCCCACCGGCGCCAGGGCCGCGAGCCCCAGCACGCCGATGGAGAAGACCACCAGGGCCACCATGGCCTCGATCAGGGTGAAGCCACGCTGGCGCGCTCGCCGACGGATGTTCCGAACGCAGGTCTTCATTGCCGGTAGACCATTCCCGTGGCGCCGATGTTGAGCGTGTCCGGGCGGTCGCTGGCGTGCACCACCAGCTGGCCGCCCGTGGCCCCAGGCGCGAGCATTCCACTGGGATCGAAGATGATGGAGTCCGTGGGGGTGAGCGTCAGGATCTCCAGATAGGTCCCGGCCGGGAATCCCTTGGTGTTCTGGCGCTCCCCCGCGTCCCACACGCGGTCGCCGTCGGTGTCCGTCAGGACCGTGTAGGTGGTCACGTTCGTGCTCCCGGGAAACGCGATGATGATCTGGCTGTGGGCCGTCACCGCGGTCTGGCGCGCCATGCGCAGCTCCTGGACCAGTTGCTCCCGCGCGCCGTGCTCCTTCAGGCTGCGCGTGTAGCTGAGGAAGGAGGGCAGCGACAGGCCGAACAGCAGGCCTGCGACCACCACCACCACCATCAGCTCGACCAGCGTGAATCCACGCCGTCCCATGAGGTCCTCTCTCTCCAGGTCCATTCCCTGGCTGCCGCCTCCGCAGTCCCGCCCGCGCCGTGGGTCGGCCCGTGGCCGCCTGAAGATCCCTGGGGATCCCGGCGCGGCTCCGGCCCGGCCCTCCCGCCCGAGGGCAGCGCGCACGCACCTCCCTGCGGAATGCACGTCGCCGGAAGCTCGACGCGCCCGCAAGAACCTGCGATCTCGCCACCTGGGGCGAGCTGGGCGTTCTCTCACCCATGGGGAAGGCAGGAGTCGTGCCGGGGGGTGCGCCGGCCGGTCCCCGGCGCCTTGCGCTCGCTCTCGCACGGGACGAAAGCGATTCAGAACGGAGCAGTGGGCGAAATCGCCCTGCCGGGAGCCGGGCGGTTCGCTCCTGCGGCGATCGAAACGAGTGTTCCCCGGCGGACTCGACGCCAGGTCTTCGGGTAAGTGAAAGGAGCGTGCCGGGCCGGCGCCGGGCCGTGGGCTCGACGTATGACGAGATCGCCGGCCAGGGGACCGCCCGGGCGCGCGCTGCCCGGGACGGTCCCTGGCCGGAAGGTCAGCCGGTCGCCTCCCGAGCGGCAGCGCGGGAGGGGCCGCCCTCTTGCGGGGCGGCGGGGAGTCTCACCGGATGCGCACGACCGGCGCGGACTTCATGCCGTCGGGCGTCTGCAGCCGGTAGAAGTAGATCCCGTTCGGCACGGCCCGCGCCTGGTCGTCCGTGCCGTCCCACTCCACGGTGTACCACCGGGGTCCATCCTGGCGCGCGTCCACCAGCGTGCGCACCAGCCGGCCCTGCGGGTCGTAGACCTTGAGCGTCACGTCCGCGGCGCGCGGCAGCGCGTAGGCCACCGAGGTCCGCGAGCTGAAGGGGTTCCCCGCGTGGGTCCGCAGCTGCAGGCCCGCCCGCTCGGCCGAGGCCTCGTCCAGGGGAGCATTCAGCTGGGCGAGGTCGCCGGAGAGCATCTCGACGCTGCCGCCGCGCAGCTCCGACATGAACTCCCGCTCCGACGAGGGAACCAGCCCGCTCGGCGTGATCTTGAGCCGCCCCTCGGGGGCGATGGGGCGATACAGGCCGCGCTCCATCGTGGTCAGGAACAGGACGTAGCGCTCGCCCACGGCGTAGGGGGGATCCTCGGCGAGCACGAACTCCGAGTCGCCGGTGCGGAACAGCTCCACCAGGCGCGATTTGAGCTGCCCGCGAAGCGTCCGCTCCACGCTCACCAGGATGCGCTGCGTCGGGATGCGGTCCACGCCGTCCTCGAGCCCCTCGACCGGCACCACCAGGTCCGGGCCCGCCACGACGCGCAGCACCCGCGCCACCACGATGGCCTCGGACCGGTCCGCGGCCTCCCGGAGCGTCTGCGGGCGCTCGTGCCAGAAGGCCACGGCCCGCGACGCGCCCCCGGAAAGAGCGTCAAGCCCCTCCGAGGGAGACCAGGACGCCAGCGCGTCCTCCGGCGCGGTGGCGGCCGGCAGCCCCGAGTACTTGGCGGAGATGTCGCTCACGTTGTGCGAGACGACGGTGTAGTAGGTGTTGATGCTGTAGTAGTAGCCGCCGCCCATGCAGCCGCCGTCGTTGGAATGGTCGAGCCCGAACAGGTGCCCGACCTCCTGGCAGAAGATGCCCCGGTAGCCGTTCGAGGTGTAGCTGTAGGAGCGGTTCACGCGCGCATGGCCGTGCAGGATGTTGCATCCGCTGTAGCTCTCGATCGAGGCGATCCCGGCCCAGCCCGTGTTGCCGTAGAAGCCGTCGTAGACGCTGACCTCGGTGTGGTAGTTCACCAGCGGGAGGGTGAGGATGGTCTTGCTGTCCCAGTCCTGGATCGCCGCGCTGGCCTGGCTGGCGAGCACGGCCGTGTTGCGGATGTAGACCGTGCGATTGGGCTGGGTCCAGCAGCCCCAGTTGTGGGCGTACGCGGAGCCGGCCACGACGAGGGCGCCGAGCAGCCACGCCGTGCCGAGGAGGTGCGCACTTCTCGGAGAGTTCACGATGCGGTCTCCTTTCCTGGTGTGTGCCCGCTACTCGCAACCTGGAGGTGAACGTGTGCGGGCCTCGCGCTCCACCGGCGCGGGGAGCCGGCAGCGACCGCGCGCGCAGCGGCCGCTGCGTGCCTCTCGGCGAGACGGCGAAACGGGGAGACCCGCGGGCTCGGACGAGCCTGCGGCGGGGGCCAAAGTGGGCGGGCGCCGGGGACGCTGCGGCCGACCGCGGTGCGACGGCCAAACCGCGGAGGCCGGCGCAGGTGACCTGGTCTTGAGGCGATCGGTGCAGAGCCGGTGCGGGCCACGCCCAGTCGCACCCAGTCCTGCAGGGGGTCCGAGCCGGCGGGTAGCCTAGTTGACAAGACCCTGACACGCAAGGGTTTTTTTCTTGCGGCCGCCGACTCGGGGCGGCCGGACCCGCAGGGTCCGGGGCGTCCCGGCCCGGGAGGCAGCCCGCGCGGGGTCCGCTGCCTCCCGGGCGACCCTCACGCCCCTGGCTCAATCCACCTTGACCAGCTTCTGGTGTCCCCGGTAGGAGCCCGCCACCAGCCGCGCCAGGTAGACCCCGGCCGCCAGCGGGCGGCCGCCATCGTCGTCGCCGCGCCAGGCGAGCTGGTGACGTCCCGCCGGCAGCATGCCCTCGGCCAGGGTGCGCACGCGGGCGCCGCGCAGGTCGAAGATCTCCAGACGCACCGGGGAGGGCGAGGCCAGGTCGAAGGCGAGCGTGGTGCCGCTGCGGAACGGAGACGGCCGCGCCAGCTGCAGCCGGGTACGGTCGGGGAGGCCGGCCTGCCCGGCCCCCACCGTCACCTGCTCCACCACGATCCGGTAGCCGCCGCCGGCGTTCCGGTCGGCGCTGCCGCGCTTCCACGCCACGACGGCCACCGTGTCGGGCGAGGGCAGCGCGACGGAGCACTCCTCGCCCTGCCCCGGCCCCTGGAGCCAGGCTGCATTCAGTGCCTCGGCCTTGCTCTGGATGGCGGGCTGGTCGGCGTGGACCGAGACTCCCCAGTCGAGCGCGCCGCTCACGTTCTCGAGCCGGACGCGCGTGTTCCCGGCCGGGAGCAGCAGCGGGTGGACGTGGAGGATGTCGTCCGCCTCGAGGGTGTAGTCCCCCAGCGTGATGGGCGCGGCGACGAGCGGCGACGATCCGGTCGCTTCCAGGTCGAAAGCGCCCGCCGCCCCCTCGTCGCCGCGGATCACGCTCACGTCGAAGCGGCGATAGCTGGTGGCGCCGAAGTTGACCACCACGTAGTCGGACTCGTCCGGTCCCCACGAGGAGACGCCCAGGTTGGCGCCCAGAGCATCACGTGCTCCCGGTTGCAGTTCGTGGAGCCGCAGGTCGCAGTCGGTGGAAGCGGCAGGGAGGAGCCCGACTCCTGCCCAGCGGCCGGTGAAGCCGCTGAAGGCCGGGGTGCGGAAGCCGAGGCTGTTGTAGTAGAGGGGACCCACCCCGGCGAACTCCGCGAAGCCGCCGACCGGGTCGGGCGGGGCCGGGCGGGTCACGCCCGCGTTGAGCGCCAGCGGCACGGGCGACCACACCCACTGCTCGGCCCAGGCGTTGTTGCCGTCCGACTTCTCGGGCATCAGGTTGGCCGGATCGTAGATCACGCCCAGCATGTGCCGCCCTGCGGGGACGGTGTACTGCACCGTCCAGTTGGAGGCCAGCTGGCCGAAGGCAGGTAGCCCGTAGGCGCTCTGGGCCAACACGCCGCCGTCGAGCAGCACGTCGAGCCAGACGAGTCCGTCGGTGGGGGTGGGGCTCTCGTTGCGGAAGGCCAGGTTGAGGTAGGTCGAGGGCACCCCGCCGTCGAGCGTGTCCGGCATCGGCGTCGAGCCGGGCGTGCCGTCGGCCGCCGGGCGGGGCACGATGGGCCCGTGCCATCCCGCCTGCGTCCAGGGCACGGCGTCGGGCGGAGTGGTGCCCACGCCCAGGGTAAGCGAGCGGGGGCCGCGGCCGTCCTTGGGGTCGCGGTGGAGCACCACGCAGTGGTATCCCGCCGCCGTCACGGTGGCGTCGAACGAGACCCGCCCCGAAGGCCAGGTCCAGCCGGAGGTGGGAACGTAGCTGCTCAAGGCGCCGCGCGTGAAGGTGCGGTCCAGCCAGGTGGCGCGCACCGGTCCCAGCGCGGGGTCGGCCTCCACCGTGATGCTCACCGGACCGGGGGCCGGCACGTAGACCTCGCGCAGCAGCACGTACTCGCTGTCCGGGAAGCTCACGGCCAACGTATCGCCGAAGGGGAAGCCCGCGCTGGTGACGTGCTTGACCACGAAAGGCGCCTGCGGCTGGCCGTCGTTGGTCGTGGTCTGGTCGTTGATCACCGCCACGTCCCAGGCCAGGGAGCCCAGGGTGTTGCGGTTCACCAGCACCGCGTCCAGGTAGCCCTCGGGAGCGCTCGACCAGGCGCGGATGAGGTCGAATCCGGTGTCGGGGGAGGAGGTCGCGAAGTGGAGGCGGCAGTCGTAGTCGTTGGTGTCGGCGTCGCCCGCCACCCAGACCGCGTTCCACCAGCCGGAGCTGGTGAAGCGGAAGCCGTCGCAGTTGTAGAACAGAGGCGAGAAGTCCCTGACCGAGGACCAGCCGGCCGTCGGCTGCGGCGGCGGCTGGCGCCGCACCGGCGTGCCCGCCGTGAGCGCCAGCGGGCTCCACACCCAGGGATGGGCCCAGTAGTTGTTGTCCTCGTCCGACTCGAACCACTGGTTGAACGCGTCCAGGATGGTGCCGATCATGTGGCGGCCGCCCCGCACCGTGAGCGGGCCCTGGTTGACGATGCTGAAGGTGGCTCCCGGGTCCACCGAGCCGATGTTGACTCCCGGGAACCACGGAACGCCGTCCACGTAGAACAAGGTCCTCGAGCCCATCAGGTAGCTCTGCTGCCCCTCGTTCCGGCCGCCCAGGTTGAGCCACGTCCCGGCGGCGTTGCCCGGGAGGATCGCCGTGGGGTCGGGGGCGAAGGTCGGCGTGCTGTTGTTGCTGGAGCGCGCGACCAGCGGCCGCGGCCAGCCTGCCAGCGGGTAGGGCGCGAGATCGGCGGGCGTCGGCTGCGTGACGATGAACGGCCCGGCGGTGGCGTAACCCGGGCTCGCGCGGCCCAGGCGGTCGATGGCGCGCAGCGTGAAGTAGTAGGTGCCCGGCGCGAGGGTGTTGCTCACGTACAAGGCGAGGTTCGGGTGATCCTGCACGTCGTCCGGCGGCACCGGGCTCGAGGCCAGCACGACGCTGTAGCCGTTCACGCCCGACCAGTCGTCCGCGGGCTCCGTCCAGGCGAGCGTGATGACGAGGTTCCCGGTCGGCGTGTTGACCGGATGGCTGGTGGACCGGAGGTCGGCGGCGACGCCGGGCCCCGTCTCGTCGAGCTCCCATCGGGAGTTCCGGGCCGTCTCCCACAGGAGCTCCCGGTATTGCGGGTAGCGATCGCGGAAGCGGGTCAGGAACTGGCGGGCCCGGGTGGGCTGGTCCACGTCCATGACGGTGAAGATCTCGTCGGTGCCGAGCGCCAGGCGGTCCCTCGAGGCCAGGCCGTTGGGGTCCACATCGTCGCTGCCGGGGCCGCTGTCCCAGATGTCCTGGAGCACCGCGCCGATGAAGCCCTCGGTCCGCTCGGGGTCGCCGAACATACCGTCCGAGCAGGTGCGGATGGACTCCTGATCCCGGGTCCAGCCGGACGCGAGGCCGTAGGTGGCGGCGTAGCTGCTGGTCTGGACGTGGGCGATCCAGTTGGGCCAGCCCTCGTTGAGCGCGTCGTGATCCGTCTCCGCGCACCAGGTGCAGTGCCCGCAGCCGTCGGAGTCGCAGATGCCGTTGCAGTAGTCGGGGTCCTCGAAGGACGCGAAGGTGTCCACCCAGTAGTGTCCGTACTCGTGCGCGTGGGTGGCCTCGTTCCAGGAGCTGCCGCTGCTGACGTGGATCTCGTTCCAGAAGGTGTCGTAGTAGGCCCCGCTCGCGCCGTCCGGCCAGTGGACGTCGATCTGGCCGAGGAAGTAGCCGTGCTCGTCGTACCAGAGATGGTCGCGGGCGATGTCGGTGGCGATGTGGAGGGCGGGGTGCTGCGACTCGTCGGAGGGCGTCACGGTGCCGATGTCCAGGCTCACCCCCTCGGGGATGTCGTTGTAGGTGCTGCCGCTCCACGAGTACTCGATCTCGAAGAAGCCGCGCTGGACCTTGACCCAGGGATGGTCGGTCTCGAACTTGATGTAGACGTCCGGCCGGTTCTCGGTGATCGGGTCCCAGACGCCGAAGTAGTGGAAGTCGCCCTCGTAGTCGGTGAAGGTCTCGCCCAGCTCGTCGTCGGGGTCGGGCCAGGAGTCGGCGTCCATGAGGGAGACGCGCACGCCCATGGCGCCGATCTCCATGCCGTCGTTCCGGCGGTAGACCAGGCGTCCGCTGAAGAAGATCAGGTCCACGCTCGCGCCCTGCTCGGCGCGCGCCCGCCGCACCGAGTCGGCGAGCGCCAGGAGCCGGGCGTCGGGCGCACGGGTGAGGGACGCGGCCTCGACCTGCGTCAGGCGCGAGCTCCGCTCGATCTCGCTCTCCATGCGCGAGGTCAGGTCGATGGTCTGCTCGAAGGGCTGGCCGTCCACCTGGTAGCGCACGACGAGCGGATCGGGTCGCTCGCCCGGCAGCAGCGCGACCTCGAAGCGGAGCGGCGAGCTTGCCGCCGCCCGCATCGGCGCGGCGCGGCGGTCGAGCGGTCGCGCGAGCGAGGCCGACTCGACGGTCAGATCGGAGACGGTCACGTCGCTGGCCGCGGCCAGCTCCAGCCCCAGCGTGGCCGGTTCCCCCGGACGCAGCACCGGGGCGGGTCCGGCCAGGCGGAGCTTCACGGGGTCGCGGCGGATGGTGCCGTGGCCGGCTGCGGGTGCCAGGAGCAGGCCCGCCGCGGCGAGCAGGACGGACAGGTATCGGCGCATGGCGTCCTCCTCCCCTTCAATCGTGAAGCCGGTCGGGCGACGGGGCGGGCCGGGCAGCCGGCTCGCGCGCTTCGGGCACCGCGGTCATCTGCGCGATGGCGCCTTCGAGCTGCTCGGCCAGGGCGAGGCGGCCCGCCTGCCGGGCGTGGTCGGCCTGGATGCGCAGCAAGCGCAGCTCGGTCTCCCGCTTGGCGGCTTCCAGCGCCCGCTGCAGCTCGAGGATGCGCGCCGCGTCGCGGGTCCGGGCCAGCTCGCGCCGCAGCCCGGCGATGCGCTCGCGTTGC
>JBBIHL010000041.1:0-238 GCA_037447075.1 Candidatus Eiseniibacteriota bacterium
CAGCTCGGCGTCTGAACGCGAGGGGGAAGCTCCCGCGCCAGCGCTCGAGCCGCTGGCTCAGGTGGCGGGAGTGCTCGGCGGCCAGCGGAGCCGGGCGGCCGCGGCGCGCCTTCTCACCGCCATCGGGCCGGCCGACCGGGCGTACGGTGAGGGTCTCCGCGGCGCGAACCGCGCCGCCTCCGACCACGCCAAGGATGAGGAGGAACGCGACGAGTGGGCGGCGCAAAGCTCCGTCCTG
>JBBIHL010000041.1:254-11979 GCA_037447075.1 Candidatus Eiseniibacteriota bacterium
TCCACGCCTAGAAGCGGTACCCCAGCGAGAGCTTGGAGACGTTGGGCAGGCCCGAGTTCTTCGCCTGCGGGATGCTCGCGAAGTCCACGTTGAGGCGGTTCCAGCCCAGGCCCACCCCGTAGGTGAGGTCCTCGATCTCGCCCAGCGGATCGGAGTAGTAGCCGATGCGCCCCGCGATGCTCGTCCCGTACCGCAGCTCGATCCCGCCGTGGTAGGTGTTGAACTCGCGCGTGACCAGCGAGTGGTTGTAGTCGAAGACGGTAGTGAACCCGAACTCCTTCTGCTCGAAGGCGTCCCAGGCGAACCCGACTTTGATGTTGCGGCTCAGTGGGTCGGACTTGTCCTCGTTGATGAAGGTCACGCTCGGCCCCAGGTTCTGCACGTTGACGCCGAACCCCAGGCGGGCCGCCGGGATGCGGTAGAGCGCGCCCAGGTCCATGCCGAAGGTGGAGCCCACGCCCTGGTTGGCCTTGGGCGCCAGCTGGATGCGGATGAACTTGAGCGCCGCGCCCACGGCGAGGTCGGGCAGGATCTGGGTGCCGTAGTAGACGGCCGGCGAGAACTCGTTGGAGCCGAAGCGGCTCAGGATGTTCCCCTGGGCGTCGGTCTCGTCGCTCTGCCCGTAGGAGAGGAAGGTGATGGCGGCGCCGAACGCCCCCCATCCCTCCACCGGCTGGATGAAGGTGATGTAGTTGTAGTTCACGTCGTTCGCCAGCCCGGGCACGAGCTGCGCGTAGGTGTTCTCGATGCCGCGGTACTTGACGAAGCCCAGGCCGGCCGGGTTCCAGTAGGTGACGGCGGTGGGGTCGTTGGCGAGGGCGACGCCGGCGGCGCCCATCCCGTTCTCGCGCCCCCCGGGCTGGATGTCGAGCGAGCGCCCGGTGCCCTGGGCGAAGGCGGAGGTGGCGAGGCCGAGCCCGGTCAGCACGGTCAAGAGCCTGGTAGTCAATCGCATAGGTTCCTCAAGGAAACGGGCCGAAACGTCCCCCGCAGCGTGGGGGCCTATCCCATTATTACACTTTCGGGTGGGGCGCCGCTCCAGGTTTTTCGGAGCCCCATCCGCCGCCGCCGGGGGCTAGTTGACGACCACGATGCGCCCCTCGGCCGTGGCCATCTGCCGGGGGCTGCTGCTCCCGTCCGGCTCCTGGCCGTTGACCTGGATGCGATAGAGGTAGACCCCGTTGGCCAGCGCCTGCCCCTCGTCGTCCAGGCCGTTCCAGGGGATCTGGATCTGCCCCAGGCCGCCGAAGTCCTTGAGCGTGCGGACCAGCCGCCCGCTCACCGTGTAGATGCGCACCAGGCAGTTGACGGCCCCCCCTTGGGCGTCCACCACGATGCGGGTGGGGGACCCCGAGCGCATGGGGTTGGGGAAGGCGAAGGTGCGCACGATGCGCAGCGCCGGGTTCTGGCTCACGCTGAACTGCAGGCTCGCCCTGGAGCGGTGGCGCGCCGCCTGCACCCCCACGGCCAGGTTGTCGGCCGCGCTCACCGTGACCTCGTGCGGGCCCAGGGCGATGTCGCGCGCGAGCGCGAAGAAGGCGGTGCCCTGCTGGTATGAGTTGTTGGCGTAGCGGAAGGTCGAGGTGATGTCGGCGCGGGTGTTGGTGTTGCCGTCCAGGGTGACGAAGATGGAGTTGGCCGGGTTGTGACCCGTGATCAGCACGCCGCTGGGATCGCTGATGTCCACCCGCAGCTGGGCGCCCGGGCGCACGTCGGTGGCCCCGCCCGGGAAGCTCAAGGCGATGGTGGGCCCGGCGTCGTCCCCGACCGGGAGCGTGCCCCGATCCACCGGCACGTCAATCGCCCCCACGCCGTCGGAATCGGGCACCGCCCCACCGACCGAGCCGCGCAGGTAGGCGCGCACGCGGCCCAGCGGGCCCACCCGGGCGTCCGCCGGAACGATGAACCGGGCGGTGAACTGGCCGTTGCTCACCACGACGTCGCCGCGGAACATGGGGGCACGGGTGCCGTTGTAGGGAATGTTATAGCCAAACGGGCTGAAGGCAGTGTCCCGCGGGGCTGCGTCCTCGACCAGCAGCGAGGCAAACCCTTCCATGGGCCGAGGGGAGGAGTACCCCGGATTGTCGTAGACCGTCCCGCGGACCTCCACGGTCTGCCCTCGCGTTACCAGGTTCAGCGGTGCCCCGGCCGCGTCGAAGAGCCGCAGGTCCGCCCACAGGCGGGGCGCGGCGAGCACGGTGCCGGGGTCTCCGAGCAGCGGGTATCTCCGGCTGTTCTCGTTGGGGAAGAGGCTCTTGGCAACCTGGAGCGCCAGGCCGATCGGGGTCGGGAACCCGGGTTCCGTATCGTTTCGCCTGAACAAGAGGTCATAGAGCGTGCGGTTCAAGGCCACGTTGGCGCCAGCGAAACCGAGCTCCGTCGCAGCTACGATGGCAATGCTACCGCCGCCGGTGTGCAACAGCAGGCGCTCCCCCAGGCTCGCGATCGCCGGGTCGCTGAACTTGGCCACGTCGCAGGAGGCCGCCACGAACAAGCCGGTCCGCTGCAGATTCGTGAAGGTCTCGGCGTCGCTGTTCAAGAGGACGCTCTCGTCCGCGATCTTGAACGGGCTACCGTGGCCGATGTAGTTCACGGCCAGAACACCCTCCTGGATCGCCCTTTTCAGATCCGCCGTCGCGCCCGGCTTCGTATCACCCGGCCCGTATGGATACTTGTAGAGGTAGACGAGGACGCGCTCGAAGCTGCCCGGGAGATGGTTCTCCTCGAGGTTCACGGTGTCCAAGAGGTGCGTAATGGGGTCAGGTCTTGCACCCTGGTAGAAGTCGTCCGCAACCAGGCATACCCGATTCTTCCACTCCGTGTGTTCGGGGTCCGCGTCATAGGCGATCACCTTGTCCCGCACGAGACGCAGCGCCGTGGCAGGGTCGCTCACCGGCAGGCGACCCCCCGCGACATCCGGCAGGACGAATCTATCCACGTCGGCGTCGAAGAGCCAGTCCTCGCTCGCGTAGGGAAGTGCATATCCCGTGATGTAGCCATTCTCGTAGGTCGGCACGTAAAGCGCCGGCTGCCCGGGTGCAGCCTTCCCCGTGAGGTTCTTGTAGTCATAGCTCCCGTCCCCCAGGAGGACCAGGTAGGCCGGTGCCTTGGCCCAGTTCCCGCGCACCGCCGCGCGCACGAAGTTCCGGACGGCGGCGGGGTCCTGACGTCCTCCGGAGAACTGGTTGTAGAGTTCGCTGATGGGAACCTCCAGCACCTGGTGAGGAGGCGCCTCACCTGCCAAGTACAGATGCTGCTTGCGATGCGTGGCAAGCTGCGAGGCGGCCGCCGCGAAGCTGGCGGCAGGATTGCCGTCGCCATCGAAGTAGATGATCACGTAGTCCGCCGCGCGGGTCGCGGAGCGCCAGTTGGTCGCAGCCCGGTAGCCGCGGAGGTTGACGGACTCGACCGTGCGCCCGAACCCGTAGGGCCCGATCCAGTAGCGGTGGGGCGTGGGCTCGAATGCGGAGAAGCGGACCTGGAAGGTGTCGGGGGAGGCGGCGACCTGTTCCCATGCGACCGAGGTGATTTCGACCGGCTGGAGCGCGTCGGTCACGTCGAGGACATGGGGCGTGCTCGGGAGATTCCTGAAACCCCGCACGACATAGTCGTAGTCGGTGGCCGTCCCTGGGCCGTCGAAGAAGAGGGTGTCGTTCACGGGCTCGAAGCGACGGCGGTAGTAGAGCTCCCACCACGCGAGCGCCGAGCGATCACCGGCTCCGGTGGCTGAAGGCACGGAGGCGGTCAGAACATTGCCTGTGGTGCGCAGGGGCCAAACGTGCGTGCTGTCGAAGTTCTGAGGGAAGTAGTTGTAGTTGATGTCGCTACGGTCGGGATCGATCCACAGGCGACTGGGAAAAGCCACGTTGTTGAACGAGACATCCAGTCGGTGGGTGACCGAGGCAGTCCCGGCAACACCGGCCCAGAAGCGCGCCAGCAGACGCGCCGGCTGCGTCGTGTCCGCCCCGGGTGCATCCGCGATGAGGTTGTAGGTTTGTCCGGGCCCGATGGACTGCCAGAACCACTTCTCCCAGAAGAGGCCCTTGCGGAGGGGGCCCGGGATGTACTCCGCGTCCCGCTCGAAGTGCAGCCTCGCCGGGAAAGTGGCGGGCGTCACTCCGGTGCCCGTCGGCGGCTGGTCGCGGGTGCCGATTCGCTTGGGCGCGCCGCCTACCGGCTTGGATGGCGTCCCCCAGGTGAGCCAGTAGTAGTTGCGGGTCTCGTAGGGGTTATCCAGATAGCTGGTGTCGTTGGCGGCCCCCGGATACAGGTTCACCCACTCGCTCGGCCCCAGCGCCCAGAAGTAGATGAACTCCGAGTTGTCCAGGGTGCCGTCAGCGTCGGCATCCACGACGCCGATCGCCACCTCCCGGTAGTCGCAGGAGTCGCAGGGGTCGCTCTCGGGCATCACCGGCAGGCCCGGCCACACGAAGAGCCGCAGGCTGTCCGTCGCGATGCTCCCCACAGGAAACTCGCTGGTTGCGACGGATAGGCGAGCGCCGTCTACCTTGTAGAGCCCGGTCCGCTCGATGACGATCCGGATCCAGGGCCGCCCCGGGAAGATGCTGGTGTCGGGGACGACCTGCGCCCGCGCAGGTTGTGGGGCGGCGCCCGTCACACGACGAGACCACCTCCATGCCTTCCCCTGCTCGTAGTTGATCACCACCTCGCGGTAGACGCCCTCGAAGGGATCCGCCACCGGTGCGCGCTCCCGGGCAGGCGCGGCCCCGGGTGCGGCCACGGGCAGCGAGACCGTCACCTCCACCCGTCCATAGGTCGTGAGCTTGCCAGCCACCGGGTCGTATTCGGCAGGCGTAACCTCGATCTGGGCCACCCGCTGGTTGCGCAGCCATGAGACGCCCGCCAACCGGACTCGCGGCCCGGCTTGCGCCGCGCCCGGGGCGCGCCGTGGCTTCACGTAGAGCTGGCTCGTCTCGCCCTCGGCTCCCGGCGCGGTGACCGGCGCGAGCCATGCCTGCTCGGTCACGGCCGCCTCCAGCCCACGGGCCCTCACGCTCACCTCGCCCTCGGGCGGAACGGCCACGTTGACCACGCGCACGGGGAGCGGCGCCTCGCCGGGAAGCCCCCACGTCTCCCAGTCGGGCCAGTCCAGTCGGGTCAAGCCGGCAGCCGCGTCTCCCCCGGCCGGCGCCAGCTTCGGCGCCGGCGCCACCACCTCGAAGCGAACCTCACCCGCCGTCGCGGCGAGCAGGCGGGCTTGGTCACGGGGAGCCGCGGTCGCGGAAGGTGTGAACGCAGCAGCAAGCCCGGCCAGAGCAGGGAAGGCGGCGAGACTCATCCACCGCCCAGGAGGGACAGCGACGCTACGGGTGCTGCGGTGGGGAAGGCTCAACGCGGTTCGGCGGGGTTAGAACTTCTCGGCCTCTTCCGCCAGCATCACCGGGATGTCGTCCTCCACCCGGTAGCGCAGCCGGCAGGCCTTGCAGGTGAGCTTCTGCGCGGCCGCGTCGTAGTCGAGGTCGCCCTTGCAGACCGGGCAGACCAGGATGCTCAAGAGATCGGAACTCAGGGCCATGGCTATCCTCGCGTTAGGGGTCGCTTCGAGCGGGGCGCGGGCGGCGGGCAACGCTCGTTGACACGGTAGCCAGTGGCGATTGCGGGTTCCCCCAGGTAGGACGATCGCAGAAAGTCTAGCAACGCGCCTTCCATGCGGTCAAGGCGCGCCGTCACCGAATACCCCCATCCGGCGGTATTTCTCCAGCCGCAGGCGCGGCAGCTCCCCGCGGGGTGTTTCTCGCCAGCGTCCCAGGTGGCGCGCCAGCGCCCGCCTGACCTCGGCCGCCGCCGCGTCCCAGTCCCGGTGCGCCCCGCCGCGGGGCTCGGGCACCACCTCGTCCACCACGCCCAGCCCCAGCAGGTCGGGCGCCGTGAGCCGCAAGGCCTCGGCCGCCTGCACGTTCTTCTTGCCGTCCCGCCACAGGATCGAGGCGCAGCCCTCGGGGGAGATCACCGAGTAGATCGCGTTCTCCAGCATCAGCACGCTGTCGCCCACCGCGATGGCCAGCGCCCCGCCCGAGCCTCCCTCGCCGATCACCACCACGATGATGGGCGTCTCGAGCCTGGCCATCTCGCGCTGGTTGCGCGCGATGGCCTCGGCCTGCCCGCGCTCCTCCGCGCCCACACCGGGGTAGGCGCCGGGGGTGTCTACCAGCGAGACCACCGGCATGCGGAAGCGGGCCGCGGTTTCCATCAGCCGCAGTGCCTTGCGGTAGCCTTCGGGGTTCGGCATGCCGAAGCGCCGCGCCAGGTTCTCCTTGGTGTCGCGCCCCTTTTGCTGGCCCACCACCATCACGGGCTCGCCGTCCAGGTAGGCGGGTCCCGCCACGATGGCCGGGTCGTCGGCGAACAGGCGGTCGCCCTTGAGCTCGGTGAACTCGGTGAAGATGCGCTCGATGTAGTCCAGCGAGTAGGGCCGCCGCGGGTGGCGCGCCAGCTGGACGCGCTGGTAGCGGCTGAGGTTGGCGTAGATCCGGTCACGCAGCTCCTCGGCCTTCCGCTCCAGCTCCGCCACTTGCTCGGCCACCGCGCCGGTCTCGCCCGCCTGGGCGCGCAGCTCCTCGATCTTCTGCTCCAGCTCGGCCACCGGCTTCTCGAAGTCCAGCCACACGCCCACCTAGGGTCTCCTCCCCCAGCGCGCCCGCGCACCCGGCAGCCGCTCCTCCAGCAGCGCGAGCACCCGCTCGTCCTCCGCCACGCGGAAGCGGCGCGAGCGGTAGGCGCGGGTGCTGTGGTCGGGAAGCACGAAGTGCACGTAGACCTCGCAGTTGCCGGGGAACTGGGAGAGCACCTGCTCGATCTGCTCCAAGCGCTCGTCGCTCAGCCCCTCGGCGCGCACCTCCAGGTGAAGGGCGCGCCGATAGGCTTCCAGCGCCTCCTCCAGCGTGAGGACCTCGTTGAGCACCAGGCTGGAGCTGCGCTCCTCGCGCGTGCTCACCCGCCCGCCGGCGCAGATCACGCGATCCACCTGCAGGATGCTCGCGGCCTGCTCGTAGAGGTCCGCGAAGGCCAGGCACTCGGCCCGTCCGGTGAGGTCCTCCAGGGTGATGAAGGCCATGCGCCGACCCTTGCGGTCCTGGACGGACTTCACCTCCGCCACCAGCCCGGCCACCCGCGCCTCGGCGCCGTCGCCCAGCGCGACCACCTCGCCCAGGGTGTGGGTGGCCACCCGCGCCAGCGCGTCCCGGAGCGGCTCCAGCGGATGCTCGGAGAAGTAGAAACCGAGCACCTCGCGCTCTCTGGCGCTGCGCTCGCTGCGCGACCAGGCCGGGACCTCCGGCAGCGGGGGCGAGACCAGCGTGGCCACGGCCTCGCTGCCGAAGAGCGACTCCTGCCCGGCCAGGCGCTCGCGCTGCATGCCCGCGGCCCGCTCCAGGTAGAGCGGCGCCGCCGCGAACAGACATGCCCGGTCGCCCAGCGCGTCGCAGGCGCCCGCCGCCACCAGGCTCTCGAGCACGCGCCGGTTGGCGGCCCGCGAGTCAATGCGATTGACCAGGTCGAAGAGGTCGCGGTAGGGACCGCCCGCCTGCCGCGCACCCACCAGGCTCTCGGCCGCCCCCTGGCCCACGTTGCGCACCGCGCCCAGGCCCCAGCGGACGGCGCCGTCTTCCAGCGTGAACTTCCATTCCGAGCGGTTGACGTCGGGCGGGCGCACCTCGAGCCCCAGCCGCCGGCACTCCTCCACCAGCGTCACGATGCGGTCGCTGTCGGACATCTCGCTGGTCAGGGTGGCGGTCATGAACTCCGCCGGGTAGTGGGCCTTGAGGTAGGCGCTCTGGTAGGCGAGGAGGGCGTAGGCGGCGCTGTGCGAGTTGTGGACGACGAGGCCGTTCGCCACGAAGTTGTGGTCGTGCTCGACCGTGAGGTCGTAGGTGTCCTGGATGCCGCGCGGCTTGACGGACACGACGCGGTCCCAGAACACGTCCGACTCGGCGATCCGCGACAGCGGCAGCGAGCCCAGGCAGCGCGCGAGCCGCGCCAGGGTGGAACGGTGGAAGCCTTGCTTGCGGGCGCTGCCCCGGCCGCAGAACTCCCTCATCGAAACCCCGGAGCGCCTTTCCAGCTCGACCCAGGTGAGGCCGTGGCGCTTGCGCACCGCATCCACCCAGCTTCGCACGCCTGCCGGAACGGTGTCCTTGCTCGTCAGGTCCCGCGCCGTGCCCGCAACGTGACGTCGGAGCACCTCCACCTGCCGCTCGCGCCCCAGCGCGTGGGGGCAAACGCGCCGGAGGAAGGCTTCGACCGCGGTCGGGCCCACCAGGTTCACGGTGTACCCGGGCCGGACGCCTCCCCGGTACTTGAAACGCTTCGCGTGCACGCCGCTCACGATGCCCAGGCGCAGCAGCAGCGTCTGGACCCCGCGGGCGAGCGCCGGGGAAGACGTCGCATAGAAAGGTCGCGGGTTTCGGTCGTTCGCCACGAACCCATCGCCTGCCCACAGCCGTCCCAGGAACAGCTCGAGGTCCTCATCCCGGAGCGAGAAGACCTCATCGGGGATTCTCTTCTCCGTCGCCTTGCACCCGATCAGACCCAGCCGCTCCGCCCAGCGGAACGCCCCGGAGCGCCTGCCCGGCGCGTCCAGGACCAGCGCCAGGTTGCCCTGGAACGCGGATTCCTCCAGCCACGGCCCACCGTCGCGAACCAGGCCGGCCCGGCCCAGGTTGGCGCTCACCGAGAGGTTGCGGCGATCCATCCTCCGGGCGATGCGAGCGACGGTGTCCGGAAAGCAGGATATGGCGGCGGCGAAATCGTCGATCAGGACACGGTCGTTGCCGTAGAAGTAGAGGGTCGTGGGGTGGCAGGTGTTCCCTTCCGATAGCAGGCCGGCGAGCGCGATGAGCTCGTGCCTGGGCCAGCGGACCTGCGAGGCAACCTCGAGGGCGCGGGGCGCCGCGACCCGGTCGCCGGGCCGGAGCTCGTCCAACCGCCTCCAGCCCTCGAGCGTGCGGAAGGGATGGTTGGCGGTCGCCGTGATCCTCATGCCCTGCTCGGTGCGCAGCTCGAAGACCGGCTGGCGCCCGTTCCACACCACGTCCAGGATCTGCCGCGGCCGCAGCGTCCAGTCCTCCCCCAGGGCGTGGACCGCGAAGGGACGCCGGGCGCGGAAGAGAACATCGACCGTCGTCCGCTCCCCGGTCCGGGCGTGGACCAGCTCCGTCTCCCCGACCACGCAGCGGTTGAACCCGTAGCCCGCGAACTTCTCCATGGTCTGGAAGATCTTCTCGGCCTTCGCCGCGGGGATCTTCCGCCGCTTGCAGCCCTCGACGAAGGCGAGCCGCTTGGCCTCCATCTCCTCGCGGCGCTTCTTCCCCATCGCCCGGCGCAGCTCGTCCGCCTCGGCCATGGAGAAGCCCGCCAGCACGTGGGCCGCCTCCATCACCTGCTCCTGGTAGACGAACACCCCGTAGGTCCCCTTGAGGATGGGCTCCAGGTCCGGGTGCTCGTAGCGCACCACCTGGCGGCCGTGCTTGCAGTCAATGAAGTAGGGGATGTTCTCCATGGGGCCGGGGCGATAGAGGGCGTTCATCGCCACCAGGTCGCCGAACACGGTGGGCTTGAGCTTCTTCAGGTAATCGCGCATGCCGGGCGACTCGAACTGGAAGATCGCCACGGTCTCCGCCTCCTGGAACACCCGGTAGGCGGGCTCGTCGTCCATGGGCAGCTTGGGCAGGTCCAGCTCCACCGCGTGCCGCTCCTTCACCAGGCGCGCGGCCTCGGCCAGCACGGAGAGCGTGCGCAGGCCCAGGAAGTCCATCTTGAGCAGACCGGCCTTCTCCACCGACTTCATGTCCCACTGCGTGGTGATCTCGCCCTTGTTCTGGCGGTAAAGCGGCACGTAGTCCATGAGCGGCCCCGGCGTGATGAGCACGCCGGCGGCATGGGTCGAGGCGTGGCGGGTGAGCCCCTCCAGGGTGCGCGCGGCCTCCAGCAGCCGCGCGAACTGGGGGCCGCGCTGCGGCAGGCCGCGCAGGTCGGGCGAGAGCTCCAGCGCCCGCTCCAGCGTCATGCCCAGCCCGTCGGGCACCAGCTTGGCGATGCGATCCACCTCGGCGTAGGCCATCCCCAGGGCGCGCCCCACGTCGCGCACCACCCCCTTCGCCCCCAGGGTGCCGAAGGTGATGATCTGGGTGACGTTCTCCTGGCCGTACTTGCTCTTGACGTAGTCGATCACCTCGCCGCGCCGCAGGTCGTCGAAGTCAATGTCAATGTCCGGCATGGTGACGCGCTCGGGGTTGAGAAAGCGCTCGAAGATCAGCCCGTGCTCCAGCGGGTCAATGTCCGTGATGCGCAGCACGTAGGCCACCAGCGAGCCCGCCACCGAGCCGCGCCCCGGGCCCACGCCGATGCCGCTGCGATGCGCGAAGTCAATGAAGTCGCGGACGATCAGGAAGTAGGAGGCGAAGCCCATGCGGCAGATCACGTCCAGCTCGTATTCGAGCCGCTTGCGGACCTCCTCGCCGGGACTGGGGTAGCGCTCGGCCACCGCCTGATGGGCCAGGCCGCGGAGGAACTCCTCGGGGCTCCCGGCCCCGGCCGGCAGCGGGAAGGCCGGCAGCAGCGGCGTGCCGAAGCTCATCTGCAGGTTGCAGCGCTCGGCCACCGCCAGGGTGTTGCGCAGCGCGTCGGCATGGTCGGGGAAGGCCAGCTTCATCTCCGCCGCCGACTTGAGGTAGACCTGGTCGGACTCGTAGCGCAGGCGGTCCTGCTCGTCCACCGTCTTGCCGGTCCCGATGCACAGCAGCACGTCGTGGGCGCCGGCGTCCTCGTGGCGCAGGTAGTGGCAGTCGTTGGTGGCCACCAGCGGGATGCCCGAGCGCCGCGAGAGCGCCACGATCCGCTCGCGCGCCCGGTCCTCGCGCGGCGTGCCGTGGTTCTGGATCTCCAGGAAGTAGCTCTCGGGCCCGAAGATCTCCCGGTGGAGCATGGCGCTGCGGTAGGCCCCCTCCTCGTTGCCCTCCAGCAGATCGCTCGCCACCTCGCCCTTGAGGCACGCCGAGAGCGCCACCAGCCCCTGCGCGTAGTGCGCGAGCGCGTCGTGGTCCACGCGCGGCTTGTAGTAGAACCCCTCCAGGAAGGCGAGCGACGAGAGCCGCATGAGGTTCTTGAACCCGGCCTCGTCGCGGGCGAGCAGCACCAGGTGGTGCAGGTTCTCGCGGCCGCGGTCCTTGCGGCTGCCGCGCGTGACGTAGGCCTCCATGCCCACGATGGGCTTCACGCCGGCCTTGCGGGCGGCCTCGTAGAACTCCACGGCGCCGAACAGCGCGCCGTGGTCGGTGAGCGCCAGCGCCGGCATGCGCAGCGCGGCGGCGCGCTCGACCATGGCGGGTATCGGCGAGGCGCCGTCCAGCAGGCTGTAGTCGCTGTGGTTGTGGAGGTGGACGAAGTCGGCGTGTTCCATGGCGTGCCCGGCGGAAGCTCGTGGGGCGTCGCAGGGGCGCGACGCGGGCTACCTTATCACAAAGCGGCCCTCGGCCCGCGCGCGGTTCCCCGCGCGGTCCCGCGCGAACGCCACCACGCGATGCGCGCCGCGCGCCGGAGGGGCCGGCGGGCGCCAGCGCATCTCGCCGTCCTCGGGGTCGTACTCGGTGGGCACGCGGCGGCCGTCCACCTCGAAGTACACGTCGCGTGCGTCCAGGCCCGCCCCGCCGTCGCCCAGCCGGGCGCGCAGCCTCCAGCCGTAGGGCTCGGCCGTGCCCCCAGCGCGCGC
>JBBIHL010000042.1:0-6382 GCA_037447075.1 Candidatus Eiseniibacteriota bacterium
ACCTATTTCAACCCCCCGGTCGGCGGCTTTGCCGAATCAGGCGAACCTATTTAGCATGAGATTCAGTACAAGAAGCGTTCGGAACACTGGCGGCCTCCTTCGTGGTTGGCAATCTCGGGCAAACGGCAGGGATCACGGCCTGGCTCCTGTCCAGGTGCAGGTTCAGGCTCCAGCGCTACCTCATGAGCAACAAGTGTACGGCCCCATGTCGCAGCAGGGGAAGGAGCATTGCCAGGGGCGTGCGGGACGGACACCGCCCAGTCGGGCCGCTGCGTGAACTGAAAGACCTACGAGGCCCCGCGCCTATGGGGAACTCGAATACCCCACCGTCCGAAGACGAGGCCCACAGGCATGAGACGGCAGGGGTCCCCCCCACCGGCTGGGCAACGTCTTGGCCGGCAAGGGGACCCCTTGGTCGCGCATTGGTGGGCCTCGTCCCGATGACGCCCCCACCCGCTACGGCACCAGCGCCACCTTCTGGCTGAAGGTCCTCCCCTCGGCCTGGAGCCGGTAGAAGTAGACACCGGCCGGGCAAGCGGCACCGTCGTGGCCGCGGCCATCCCAGGTCGCGCTCTGCGGGCCGGCGGGGCGCACGCCATCCACCAGCGTGCGGACCACGCGCCCCTGGATGTCCACCACGTCGAGCCGCGCCTGTCCCGCTCGCGTCAGGGCGAAGGAAACGCTGGACGTCGTCCGCATGGGGTTCGGCCAGCTCGGCGCCAGCGAGGCGGTGAGCGGCCCCCGGGGCCCGTCCTCCACGCCCACCAGGCTGCCCGGCACCTTCGCGTCCGCCTCGCGCCGCGCGTTGAGCGCGGGGGACGACCAGATGGTGGTCGGGAAGTAGGGCGACCTGGAGAGCGACCGCACCTGCCAGGCGTACTCGATGGCGCTCGGCAGGCCGGTCAGGGCCTTCGATAGGCTGGCGAGGCTGCCATAGGCGCCCGGGGCGCCAGTCGCGGTATACGTCGGCTGGATGCCCTCGAAGGTGGGCGCCACCAGGCCGACCACCGGGGCCATGCGCCATTGGAGCTTGACCTTGGTGCGCCCGGCGGCGGAACGGCCGGTGCGCCCGAGCTGACAGGCGTTGGGATCGGTGAGCCCCAGCGGCGGGATGATGGCCGGAACCGGCGTGTAGCGGATCGCCAGCGCGATCTGGGCGAGACCGAGGCCCTGCGTCCCCAGGTAGAGCCGGCAGAGGCCCTGACGGAAGTAGTCCTGGGAATAGCCGGGTGCGCCGAACAGCAGGTCGTTCCAGCTATCGCCGTTCACGTCCCCCGCGTTCGCCACCACGTGCCCGATGTTGGCGAAGGCGCTCGGGCCGTAGGCGGTCCAGGCCGGGTTCGCACCCATGGGAAGCGGCCCCAGGAAGACGCTAGCGGTGCCGCGGTCGGCCGCGCCGCCCGCGTCCTGGAACACGCCGCCCACCAGCACGTCACTCAAGCCGTCGTCGTTGATGTCGCCGGCGCTCGACACCGAGCTGCCGAAGCCGCCGAAGGCCTCGCCACCGGTGCGCGACCAGAGCGACGACGCGGCGTTGATGCCGCTCGCCGAGCCCGCGTAGACCACGGCGCGCCCCTCGCCGCCCAGGCTGCCCGGGGCGCTAGGCGCGCCCAGGATGACGTCGCTGTAGCCGTCGCCGTTCACGTCGCCGGCGCCCGCAACCGTGGAAGCCAGCCGCTCGTTCGCCAGGCCATCGATCCAGGTCTGGAACGTCAATCCGGGGCCCGCCCCGCCCAGGAAGATACCGGCGCGACCGGAGTCCACGATGTAGAACGGTCCCGCGGGCATGTCGTAGTCCGGCTCGCCCACGATGACGTCGCTGAAGCCGTTGGCGTTCACGTCGCCGGCCGAAGCCACCGAGCTTCCCAGGTGCGCGTCCTGCTGCCCGCCGCCGACCCACCAGGTCGGCGTGGTGGACAGGCCACCTGATCCTCCCAGGTAGACATAGGCCACGCCCTCGTTGGGGATGGTGGGCGGGAAGATCGAGGGGATCTCGTCCATGGGGGCGCCCACGATCACGTCGGCGTAGCCGTCGCTGTTCACGTCGCCCGCGCCCGCGACCGAGGCACCGAACTGCCCGTCGAACGAGGCGCCCAGGAGCGTGCGGTTGGGGGTGAGGGCGGGCAGGCCGCTGGTGCCGTACCACACGTAGGCGGCCCCGTTGCCGACGCCGGGCGCGTGGGCCCCAACGATGAAGTCCCCCCGGCCATCGCCGTTCACGTCGCCGGCCGCCGCCACCGAGATGCCGACCTGCTCGCCGGGCGTGCCGAAGTAATACCAGTCGTAGAAGGTCGAGGGACCGGTGGCGTGCCCGAAGAAGAGCAGCACGAGCCCGTTGTCCTGCTCGCTCGTGAAGAAGTTGTCCCACGTGGGCGCGCCGACCAGGACGTCGTCGAACCCGTCCGCGTTCACGTCCCCAGCCGAGGCCACCGACCAGCCGAAGTTGGGGTTCTCGAGCGCGGTGGTCTGCTCCCAGGCCGGGAAGATCGCGGGCCCGTCGCCCGTTCCCTTGTAGATCAGCAGGCGGCCTTCGGCACTCTCGGGGTTCGTGTAGTAGGGATCGCCGAAGGCGACGTCGCTGAAGCCGTCGCCGTCCACGTCTCCCGCGGTGACGTAGCTCTGGCCGCTCGTGTAGCTGACAGGGTACTGCTGACCTATGATCATGGTGGTGCCCACGCTCTGCGCCACCGCCATCTGGCCTTCCATCCCCACCAGGATGTCGCCGCGGCCGTCGCCGTTCAGGTCCCCTGCCGGGGCGGCGTACAGGCCGAAATGCGCGTTCGTGGAGGGGCCGAACTCCTCCCACAGCGTGCTGGCCGTATTGAGTCCGCTGGCCGATCCGCCGTAGAGGTAGGTGTGGCCGCCGTCGGTGAAGTAGGTGTCGTCGTAGGGCGCCCCTATCACGACGTCGGCGTAGCCGTCGCCGTTGATGTCGCCGGCCGGAGCGACGCTCGCGCCGAAGGTGGTGAAGGCGTTGGGGCCCAGGATCCGGGTGGCGCCAGCCAGCGTGCCTACGTCCGAAAAGCCGCTCAGGAGCGGGAGGCCGCCCGCCGAGCCGTAGACGATCTCGACCTCGCCGTGGGGTGTGGAGAACGCGTCGTTCATCCCCGGAGCGCCGATCACGATGTCGTCGTAGCCGTCGGCGTTCACGTCGCCTGCCGTCGCAGCCGCGGCGCCCATTTCCGCGCCGCTGTTCCCCCACTGGCAGCCCCACAGGATCCAGTTCGGGTTGCTGATGCCGCTCGTCGATCCGTAGTAGACGTCCACGCGCCCGGTGAAGGTGACCGAGCCACTGCACAGGAAGACCTGCGGGCCGTCGAAAGGCGCGGCCACCAGCAGGTCGTCGTAACCGTCGCCGTTCACGTCGCCCGCCGGGCCCACGATCCTCCCGTAGCTGGGCTCGAAGTTGAAGAACTTGTTGAACGGAGCCCCGGTGTTGAGCCCCGCAGCGTTTCCGTAGTAGACGCGGATGCTCCCGGCGGTCGTGCCCGGCCAGCCGATCGCGACATCGGCGTAGCCATCCCCGTTCAGATCCCCCGCGGGCCCCACCACCCCTCCCGTCAGCTGGTTGACGATCGGGAACCCCGGCGCCAGCACCGGGCCCGAGGCGGAACCCAGGAACAGGTAGATCGCCCCCGTCGCGGAGGTCGCCCCGTTGGCGAAGGCGATGATGTCGCTGTAGCCGTCGGCATTCACGTCCCCCGCGGTGGCGACGCTGGAGGCGAAGTAGCGGCTCGTCACGTTGCTCTCGTACGAGTAAGCAGACGTCGTGCCCAGCTTGGCCGGCTTCACCAGCCGCTCGATCTGGGACTGGACCGCGGCGCGCCACTCGGGCGAGAGGGCGTCCTTGTCGAGCGGCCGCGCCGTGGCGGAAGGCGCCACGGCCGGCCCGCCGGCGCGGATGCCGAGATCGCGGGAACCGGGCTCCGCCGCGCGCCCCTCGCCGGCAAGCTGAAGCAGCAGGAGGCAGAATCCAAAGGCCAGGAAGCGCGCGGGGAGCGGGGCGACGGTCATGTTGGACCTCCAGGTGGAGAGCTGACCACCACTGGAACCACGACTTGGCGGCGGCGGGCACGAGCCCTTGGGCCGCATGGAGGGAAGCCGCCTGCCGGGAGCCGGCCGCCGCCTGAATGGGTGCGTCGCCCGGCGCGAGCCGCCGGGCGGGAATGCTTACTGGGATAGAGCCAGGGGATCCGCGCGAATCACAGGCGCGCGGACAATCGCTGGAGTTTCGCGGCAACAAACGTGCGAGCCGGGGCGTAGGGTGGGCAGGTGCGTTCGCCCCCCGACCCGCCTACCCTTCTCGGGATCGTCCCAGCCCCCCAGCCGTCAAGGAAGGAGCACCGAGATGAGCCGCTTGGCCACTTGGAGAGCCCTGGCGAGCATCCTGGCCCTGGCGTCGCTGGCCGCGCCGCTTCCGGCGCGCTCCGACCTGCCGCCGCTCTACCCGCGCGAGAGCTTCTTCTCCAACCCCGAGCGCGCGAACGCCTGCCTCTCGCCCGACGGGCTGCGCCTCTCCTGGGTGGCCCCGACCGCCGACGGCGTGCTCAACGTGTGGGTGCAGACCCTGGGGAGGGAGGACGCCAGGGCCGTGACGAGCTGGCATGACCCCGGCGTCGTGGCCTACTACTGGACCGGCGACAGCCGCCGCATCCTCTTCCTGGCCGACCAGGCAGGGGACGAGAACGCGCACCTCTTCTCTGTGGAGCTGGAGGGAGGCCCGGCAAGGGACCTCACCCCCTACCCCGGCGTCCGGGCGACGAACCTGGTGGTGAACGAGGGCCATCCCGGCGCCGTCCTGATCGGGCTCAACCGGCGCACGCCGCGGCTCTTCGACATGTACCGCGTGGACCTGGCCACGGGAACCGCCTCGCTCGAGGCCGAGAACCCGGGCGACGTGGTGGAGTGGTGCGCGGACCGCGCGCTGCGCATCCGCGCCTGCGCGGCGCTCGACTCGCTCACCGCCGATGTCGTGATCCGCGTGCGCGACCGGGCGGACGGGCCCTGGCGGAGCCTCGCCCGCTGGCCGTTCGGCGAGAACAACGACATCATCTTCCAGAAGGTGATCGGCTTCGGGCCGGGCGACACCACGCTGGTCGTGCAGAACAGCCTGGGCGCCCCGACCAGCCGCCTGAAGGAGGTGAGCCTCGCCACCGGGCGCGACCTGCGCACGATCGCGGCCGACGAGCGCTGCGACGTGGCCAACTTCCTGGCCCCGGCGGGCCTGGCGATGGAGGCGGCCGTGCTCACCGATCCCGCGGACGGACGGATCCTGGCCGCCGGCTTCGAGCGCGAGCGCCTCGAATGGAAGGCGGTGGACCCCCAGGTGGAGCCCGACCTGGAGCGCCTGCGCAAAGGCCTCGGGTGCCCGTTCGCCTTCCGGGCACGGACCGCCGAGCGCTGGCTGGTGCGCGCGGAGAGCGACACGGCGCCGGCCGCCTACTACCTCTACGACCGCGCCCGGAAGGCGCTCGACCTGCTGTTCGAGGACCGGCCCGACCTGAAGTCGCTGCGGTTGGCCCCCATGAAGCCCGTCACGATCCCGGCGCGGGACGGCCTGCGGCTCCCCGGCTACCTCACGCTCCCGGCGGGCGTGCCCGCCACCGGGCTGCCGCTGGTCCTCGCCGTCCACGGCGGACCCTGGTTCCGCGACTCCTGGGGCTACGACGGCATCACCCAGTGGCTCGCCAACCGGGGCTACGCCGTCCTCCAGGTGAACTTCCGCGGCTCGACCGGCTTCGGCAAGCGGCACCTGATGGCGGGAACCGGCCAGTGGGGCGTGGGCGCGATGCAGCACGACCTGACCGACGCCGTGAAATGGGCGGTGGCCGAGGGGATCGCCGACCCCGAGCGGGTGGTGATCTGCGGAGGGTCCTACGGCGGCTACGCCGCGCTCTGCGGGGCCGCCTTCACGCCCGACCTCTACGCCGCCGTGGTGGACATCGTGGGCCCCTCGAACGTGAGGACGCTGTTCGCGTCCTTCCCGCCCTACTGGGGCCCGCGGAAGATCCGCTGGGTCCGCCGGGTGGGCGACGTGGAGCGCGACGACGCCTTGAACCGTCGCATCTCGCCGCTCTTCCACGTGGAGCGCATCCGCGCGCCGCTCCTGATCGGCCACGGCGCCAACGACCCGCGCGTCAAGCTCGCCGAGTCGCAGGCCATCGCCGCCGCCCTGCAGAAGGCCGGCAAGGAGGTGACGCTGGTCGTCTACCCGGACGAGGGCCACGGCTTCGAGCGCCCCCAGAACAACCTGGACTTCTTCGGCCGCATGGAGGAGTTCCTGGGCAAGCGGCTGGACGTGCGCTACGAGCCGTGGAGGGCGGTGCCCGGGGCGACCGGGAAGGTGGAGGTGGAGGCGAGGTAGGGTCGGGGGCCCCCGCCC
>JBBIHL010000042.1:6392-11867 GCA_037447075.1 Candidatus Eiseniibacteriota bacterium
TCGGCCGGCGACGCATTTGGATTCTGGTCGAATGCCGCCCGCATCGCGACGACGGCCCCGAAACCGCCCGTGGGCATCGCGCCCTCGGGCTGCTATCTTCCCGCGAGCCGGCGGGACCGCGGGAGAGCGATCCACCCGAGCCGCGGGAGTGTTGCCTCCAAGACCCGGCAGCTGCACGCCGCATCGGTCGCCGCCCCATGGACGCGAAAGGGCGAACGATGGGACCCACCACGAGGTTCGTACGCGCTGCCGCCGTCGCTGCGGCACTGCTCACTCCCCTGCTCTCCGGCCCGGCGGCGGCCCAGACCGGGACCATCTCCGGAACGGTCGCCGACGCCGCGGGGACCGGGCTCGCGGGGGCGGCCATCCGGGTCGAGGGCACCTTCCTCCACGCCGCCAGCGACGAGAACGGCCGCTACCAGCTGACGGGCGTGCCCGCGGGGACCCACACGCTGCGCGTGCTGCTGCTGGGATACGTGGCTGCGACGCGCTCGGTGACGGTCGCCCCGGGGGCCACGGTGGAGGCCAGCTTCACCCTGGAGCGGGCGCCGATCCCCATCAAGGCGGTCGAGGTGGTGGTGGGCTCGCGCGCCCGGCACACCGCCGCGGACGAGCTGGCGGTGCCGGTGGACATCTACGAGGCGCAGGACCTCGCCCGGCAGGGGACCACGGAGACCAGCCAGGTCCTGCAGGCGCTCTCGCCCTCGGTGAACTTCCCGCGCCAGAGCGTCACTGACGCCACGGACATCGTGCGCCCCTACACCCTGCGCGGCTTGAGCCCCGACCACACGCTCGCGCTCCTCAACGGCTGGCGGCGGCACCAGACGGCGGTGGTGAACACCTTCGCGTACGGGACGGCCGCCGGGTCCAGCGGCGTGGACCTGAACGCCATCCCCACGAGCGCCATCGAGCGCGTCGAGGTGCTGCGCGACGGGGCCTCGGCCCAGTACGGCTCGGACGCCATCGCCGGCGTGGTGAACTTCGTCACGAGGCGGGGGCGCTTCGATCCGTTCGTGAACGTGACCGGCGGCCGCTACGTGACCGCGGACTACCCCGACGACGGCAACACCTTCAACGCGAACGGCGGCTGGGGGATCGGGGTCGGCCGCGGCTCGCTGGGCATCTTCGCGGAGGCGCTCGACCGCGAGCCGACCAACCGCGCCTGGGCCGATCCCTCCGACACCAGCGGCACCGGCCTGGCCGACGTTGTGAACTCCAAGGGCCAAGTCGTGGTCAAGCGGAATCCCGTGGACCAGCCCAACCACCACTGGGGCGACGGGCTGGAAAGGGACTACCTGTCCCTGGCCGACTTCCGCCTGCCGCTGAACGACGCCGGGACCCGCCAGCTCTACAGCTTCGGCGGCTACAGCTTCCGCCGCGGCAGCGGCAACGGATACCGGCGTTACGCCGGCGACGTACGGAACTGGCCCCAGATCTACCCGCTCGGCTTCCTGCCGGAGTTCCGCCCCGACGTGACCGACTACTCCGCGGCGGGCGGCTACCTGGCCGACGCGCGCGGCTGGAAGGTGGACGTGGGCGCCTCGTACGGTCACAACGACTTCGAGTACAACCTGCGCAATACGCTGAACGTGTCGCTGGGGCCGTCCCTCACCACCGCGACCGCGCCCGGGCCCGACGGCATTCCCGGCAACGCGGACGACCCGGGGATCCCCAACCAGACCTCCTTCTTCGCCGGCCGGATGAGCCGCGACGAGTTCGTGGGCGGGGTCAACGCCTCGACGGAGAGGAAGATGGGGCTGCCCGCCCCGGTCAGCCTCGCCGTGGGCGCCGCCTTCCGCTGGGAGAAGTTCAGGATCGAGCAAGGGGAGCGGGCCTCCTGGATCGACGGGGGGAGCCCGGACCAGTCCGGAGGCGACGCTCCCGGTGGCTCGCAGGTGTTCCCCGGCTTCGCCCCCTCCGACGAGGCGGATGCGACCCGGAACAACGTCGGCGTCTACGCCGATTTGGAGAGCAACGTCGCCCCTCGGCTCCTGGCGAACGTCGCCGGACGGTTCGAGAACTACAGCGACTTCGGCGAGCTGGTGACCGGCAAGCTGGCGCTTCGCTACCAGCCCGCGGCGCGCGTCGTGTTGCGTGCCGCCGCCAGCAACGGCTTCCGTGCCCCGGGACTGGGGCAGATCCACTTCAGCAAGGTCGTAACGAACTTCATCGCCGCGCGGGCCGAGGAGATCGGCGTCTTCCCGGTGGACCATCCCGCCGCGCGCCTGCTGGGGTCCAAGCCCCTCAAGGAGGAGACCTCGATCAACTTGAGCGCGGGCCTGGCGGTGACCCCCCGCGACGGCCTGACGCTCACGGCGGATTACTTCGACATCGCGATCGACGACCGCATCCTGCTCGGCGCCACGTTCGACGACGACACCACGCAGGCCATCCTGGCCCGCGGCGGGTTCACCGGGATCAGCGGCGTCCAGTACTTCACCAACGGCCTGGACACCCGGACCCGCGGCGTGGACGTGACCGCCGCGCTGCGGATCCCCGTGCGGGAGACCAGCGCGCTCAATCTCACCGGCTCGCTCAACTACACCAAGAACGAGATCACCCGCGTGGACCCGCTGCCCGCGGTGCTCCAGAACTCGACGGAGTCCGGGTTGCTCGACGTGGTGACCCGGGTGGCCATCGAGGAGGAGCGGCCCGACTGGCGCGGCACTCTGACGGGCGAGTACCTGGTGGCGGGCTTCCACTCCCTGGCGCGCGTGTCCTACTACGGCAAGTTCGCCTCGGCCCAGCCCGGCTTCTGCGACGCGTGCCGGGAGGCCTACGGGGCCAAGACCCTGTTCGACGCCGAGCTGGGCTATCGCGTGGGCAACGTGGACTTCACGGCGGGAGCCCGCAACCTCTTCGACACCTACCCGGACCAGCCCAAGGACGACTTCAACAACAACTTCGCCACCTTCCCCTGGGCGGCGGCGTCGCCCTTCGGCTACAACGGGCGCTACCTGTACACGAAGGCGTCGCTGGCGCTGGTGAGGTGAGGCCAGGGGCTGGAAATCCCACGCCTCGGATACGTGGCGGCCGTCGACAAGCTTGGGGCCTCACCGGCCCGCCCCCGGCTCGGTCGGCGCCGCCTCCGCCGCACTCCCGCTCCCCGCTGCGTTGCCGGCCCCCGCCGCCGGCCCCTCCGGCCCGAAGCGCCGCCGGTAGTCCTCCACCGCCCGCTCCATGCCCACGTCGCGCCGCGCCCGCTCGGAGAGGAACCACTTGTGCTCCAGCACCTGGCAGTAGAGCTCGGCCACGTCGGTCCCCGGCGCGACCAGCGGCCCGAGCTGCCGCAGCGCGGGCTGATAGCGCTGCTCCAGCCAGCGCTGCGCCGCCATGCTCAAGGGCACGCTGCGGCCCAGCTCGCGCGAGAGCACGGCCCGCAGCTGCCGGACCTCCTCCAGCAGCAGGCTGGCCTGGTGCTCGTTGGCCACCACCCCGGCGAGGCTGTGCAGCTGGTGACGGTGGTAGTCCCGGTCGGTGACGATGGTCCGCAGGCGCAGCTGGCTCCCCTCGCCGCAGGCCACCAGCTCGATGCCGCCCACCGAAAACCCCAGCTGGTTCAGCGCCCGCACGCGCTCGTGGATGCGGAACTCCTCGGCGGGGCCGATGAGGACCTCGCGCGAGATCTCGCCCCACAGGCCGTCGTAGCGGCGGCGGATGCTGGGGCCGGTGTCGTCCGCGTCCACCGGCGCCGTCTCCATCTGGGCCGCCAGGTCCAGCAGATCGCCGGCCACGTTCTCCTCCATGATGCCGAGGTCGGCCTCGCGCTGGCCGGGGCTCAAGTCGTCGTGCACCTCGGCGGTCTCGGCGTCCACCAGGATGGCCTGCAGCTCGCCGGCGTCGCGGCGGAAGAGCGTGTTGGAGAGCGAGCAGTCGCCCCAGTAGCAGCCGGCCAGGTGGAGCCGCACCAGGAGCCCGGCCATGGCGTCGAGCAGGCGATCCCGATAGCGCTCGAGACCCTGCTGGGCGAACAGCGCCCGGTAGGGCAGCGCGCCGTCGAGGAACCGGGTGATGAGCACTCCTTCCTCTTCCGCCCCCCCGTCAACCGCCACCCGCGCCAACCCCACGGGAACCACCACGGGCAGCCCGCGATCCTCCATGCGGCGCAGGTTGTCGTGCTCGCGCTCGGCCACGTCCACCGGGAGGACCTTGAACGCGTAGGTGGCCTCGGCGTAGCCCAGGAAGAGCACCTCGTGCCGGGAAATGCCGCGCGGAAGGTCCACCAGCCGCGGGGAGTGGTCGCTCCAGGCACCGAGCGGATGCGCCCAGGGCAGGTCGAGGAAGGGGGGATGTCCCTGCCGGAGGTTCAGGCTCTGGAGACGTCGGGTCATCGTGGGAACGGTGATTCGAGGAGGGACGTGGGGCGTCAGGCGGGCGGCGTGGGGCCGCTACGCCCTGACCGTCGTCACCAGCGCCAGCGCGCGCCGCGGCGTGGGCGGCACCGGCTTGGCGCGGCCCCAGCGCACCAGGATGATGGGATCCTCGTCCGGCTCCAGCCCGAAGGCGCGCCGCAGGTCGTCGCGGTAGCCGTCGCGCTGCACCATGGCGTTGATCGGCTGGTGGGCGAGCTCCAGCTGCGTTCCCTTGAGCGCCATGCGCTCGAACACCTGGCCGCCGATCAGCCGCTGCTGGTCGTTGCGCGCCCGCGAGGCCAGCAGGCACAGCGCGGCGCAGGACCGCACCCCGTCGCGCACCTGGTCGGCGAGCGCCCCGGCGCCCCAGCGGAAGCGGCCCTGGGCCGCGAACCCCCGCCGGCCCATCCAGCGCGCGGGCCCGCCGATGCGCAGCGCGTCCATCGAGAGCCCGTCGCCGGTCGCGCGCTCCTCGTCCTCCGAGAAGCGCAGCCAGCTCATCCGCTCCTGGTTGAGCCGCGCGTCGTCGAGCAGCTCGCGCTCGGCCTCGCGCGCCAGCTCGGCGAACCCCTGCAGGCGCTTCTCGCCGTCCAGCCACATCACGCGGAACGAGCCTTCCCCCACCTGGGCCTCGAGCAGGGCGCGATGGGCGCTGGTGATGGCCCGGCCGTCGTAGCCGCGCCGGTTGGTGCGGCGCTGGGGGATGACGTCGAACAGCCCCGCGTCCTTGAGCGGCTCGGCGGGCTCCAGGCGCACGTCGGCCACCACGCCGTGCGAGCCCTCGTCGGGGAAGTAGCTGACCAGCGGGCGATAGCCATGATGGCGCGCCGCCACCAGCAGGTTCTCCAGCGCGCACCCCAGCGACACCATCAGCTCGCGGCGGCCGGGATCGCGCGCGGCCAGGGCGCGGGTGGCGTCGCTCATCAGCCGGATGGATCCACCCTGCACCTCGAAGCGCCAGGGCTGGCTGTTGCACACGCTGGGGGCCAGGATGGCGGCGGCGATGAGCGCCTTGGCGGTGGCCAGCGGGTCGCCGGGCACCGCATCGGGAAGCTGCCAGGGCTGGAGCGGGACCACCGCCCGGGGCCGGGCGGCCAGGGCGGCTCCGGGTCGGAGGGCCGAG
>JBBIHL010000043.1:0-11625 GCA_037447075.1 Candidatus Eiseniibacteriota bacterium
CTCGCCAACGACACGCACCTGCGCCTCACCACGCCCGGCTTCTGGCATGCCGTGCACGTGAGCGTCCCGGACACGCTCGAGGCGGCCGGGCTGTGCGCGGCGGGCCTGCCGGTGATCGTCAGCGGCCGCAACCGCGACCTGGCCTGGGGCGTGACGGCCCTCTCGGGCCAGGCGATGGAGGTCTACGCCGACACGCTCGACGCTTCCGGGAAGAACGCGCGCCGGCAGGGGACGTGGTCGCCGCTGCGCCGCGCCTCCTACGGGCTGCGCTACCGCGCGCTGGGGCTGCCGCTGCCCGTGCCGGGCCAGGTGCGGCGCTACACGCCGCACGGTCCGGTGCTCGCCATGGACAGGAAGCGCCGGCTCGCCTATTCCGTGCGCTGGGCCGCCCTGCTGGATTCCACCCGCATGGGCGTCCTCGGTCTGGAGCGCGCGGGCACGCTCGAGGAGCTGCGGTCCCATCTGGCGGCGCTCTTCACCCCCACGCTGAACCTGGCGGCCGTGGACCGCCGCGGCGAGATCCTCTACCAGGTGGTGGGAAGCCTGGCGCGGCGCGACTACGCCATGCCGTGGGGCGCCACGCCTGGAGACGGCGATCACGAATGGTCGGGGCTGCTGGACTTCTCCGAGCTCCCCTCCTGGCGCGCGACCTCGCAGGGATACGTGGCCAACGGCAACAACCGGCCGGTGGGCTCCCCCTACCCCCACTTCATCGGCTACTACGACTGGAGCAGCGACCGCGCGCGGCGCATGGCGCAGCGGCTGGCGGGCGACTCGTCCGTCACGGTGGCCGACATGGCCAGCGTGCAGCGCGACGTCCATTCGCTGGAGGCGGAGCGGCTCCTGCCCCACCTGCTCCGGCACGCCGACTCGCTGGGCGCATCGCTGCGCCCGGCCCTGCGGGCGGCGCTCGACACGCTGCGCGCCTGGGACCTGCGCGCCCTGCGTGGCCGCACGGCGCCCACGGTGTTCCGCGCCTGGGTGAACACCCTGGCCGACTCGGCGCACCTGACCGAGTACCGCTACGCGCTGCCGGCCGCACTGGACGGACGCGCGCCGGGGCTGCTCACCGCCCACCACCCCTGGCTCACGCCGGCGCAGATGACGGTGAAGGCGCTGGAGGACGCCTGCGAGGGGCTGGCCCGTGTGCTGGGCGGGGACCTCACGCGCTGGACCTGGGATCGCGCCCACCGGGCGCGCTTCGCCCATTCGCTGGAGTGGAAGGATGCCTCGCTGACCCCTCCGCCCGTCCCCGCCGACGGGGATGCCGGGACGGTGTGCGTGGGACCGAGCGCGCTCCCCGCGCGCACGACCTTTACCTTCGGCTCCAGCTTCCGCCACGTGGTGGACCTAGCCGTGGCCGATTCCTCATGGGTGATGATCCCGCCCGGCAACTCGGGCGACACCGTGAGCCCCCACGCGCGCGACCAGCTGGGCCTGTGGCAGAATCACGGCTACGTGCCGCTCTACCTGTCGTGGGAGCGGGCCGAGGCGACCCGGGAGAGCGAGTGGCGGCTGGAGCCGGGGGGAGCGGGCGAGCGGACCGGGGCCGACGGAGGGCGCCCTCCCGCGCCCGAATGACCATCGGGCCGACACCCTCCCCGCGAAGCCGCCCTGGTGATCTCCAGCAACCACTCGCCGCAGACTCCGGTGGAGAGGGCGGGAACGCGAAGCCCCCCGTGACATGCCCAGACCATCCGATCCAAGACGCCGTACGCAGCGGCGCGTCAGCCCACGCGACGCCCCCTCGGCGGCTCGGCCCACCCCCCACCAGGAAGCCGCGTCACCGGCCTTGCCATTGCTCCTCGTGGTTCTCGCCGCTTTTCTGGGCTTGGAGTATTGGCGCGTCTTGACGTTGCCATTCGTCAACGACGACTACTTCTTCATCGACAAGACCCGGCAGGCCTCCCTTGCCGCGATCTGGGGCGGAGACCGGCTGGTCTTCGGCTGGTACCGTCCCTGGTCCGCCGAACTGCACTACTGGGCGCTCCAGCGGCTCTTTGGCCTGCATGAGGTCCCGTTTCATCTGGTGAGCTTCGCGCTCTGGCTGGGCGCGATGGGGCTGTACTACGTCCTCGCGCGTCGCCTGGTCGGTCCGCTGGCGGGGGCCGTCGCCGTCGCCGGGGTCGCGTCGCTTTCCCTCTGGGCCGCGCCGCTGATCTGGGTGGCGGGCGTGCAGGACCTCTGGATGTTGCTGTGGGTGCTCGGGTGCCTTCACCTGCATTCGCGGGACAAGGGCTCCCTGGCGGCGGCCGCGCTCGCGCTTGCGCTCCTGAGCAAGGAGACCGCGGCCGCGACGCCCATCATCGCTCTCGCGCACAGCGTCTTCATCAAGCGCCGTGCGCTGGGCCAGGCCGCGCGCGAGACCATACCGCTCTTCCTGCTCGTCGCCATCTGGGCCGTGGCCCATCCCACGCTCAGGCTCCGGCTGGCGGAGCCCCATGGCCAGTCCGTCGAGACGACGCTGCGGCCGCCGCTCCCGCTCATCGCCCTGCGCACGCTGCTCGCGCAACTCAACCTGGACGCGTGGCCGCATCCGGGTGATGCCTGGGGCCACGTGGCGCTGGCCGGGGGACTCGGGGCGGCGCTGCTGGCGCTGCCCGTCCTGCTGGCCACCAGGCCCGCACCGCGCGCCATGAATCGGAGGCGCATCCCGAACAGGCCTGCGGGGAGCTCGGGAGCTTCAAGCGACCGGAACGCCGTGAGGTTCGGCGTCTCGTGGGCCATCGCAGGATGGATCCCCCTCTTCATGCCCTCGATCGGCTGGCACGCCTACTACGGCAGCCTCGGAACCCTGGGCGCGTGGCTCGAACCATCGGGCATTCGCTGCGCCGGCGGCCCACCCTGGCGCTGTCACTCGTCGCCGTCCTCGCCGTTCTCCACGCCGCGAGGACGGTGACGCCGTCATGGGACTGGGGAAGCGGCTGGTATCAGATGCGGGCAGGCAGCCTCCTCCGTCCGATGCGCAGCGTGCTGCTCCAGATGCACCCGACGTTGCCCCGGCACTCGCGGGTCTACTTCGCGCGGGTTCCCAACAACGTCGGGTTCATCGCCGGGGACGGGCCCGCGCTGCGCGTGTGGTACCGGGATTCGACGATCCAGGGACGCTTCTACTCCGACTACCGGCCGCGCGCTCCCGGCCGTCCCGCAGGGCCGGACCTCTTCTTCCGCTTCGATTCGCTACGGACCTGGGTGGAGATCGTGCGCGGTCCCGAGGACGTGGGCCGTGCGCGTGCGTCGAACCCGCAGTGGGAGCGGGACCACCGGATCCTCGCCACCATGCTCGCCCGGACCGGCGACCTTGGATACGCCGCCGAGGAATTCGGGAAGCTCGCGGCCGCGCTCCCCGAGCAGGGAACGTACGTCCACTACGAAGCGGTGTGCCGACTGGCGATGGGCGATCACGCGGGAGCGGACCGGTGCATTCGGATTGCCGCCGACCGCCTGAAGGTGGACGAGCAGGAGCTCCGGACGAGCGCCGCGAAGATGATCGCCGAGCTGCGGGAGGGGCGGAGAACCCTTCAGGAATAGGAGCCGCCGGTCACACGCGGTGCCCGGACCAACCCGATCCGGCCAGGCCCCCAGGCGGCGCGAGGGTGCTCAGTACTCCACCACCTCCTGGATCGCCTTCAGCACGTCGTCCTTCTGGGGCAGGATGAAGTCCTCCACCGTGGGCGCGTAGGCCACCGGCGTGTCCTCCGCCGCCACCCGGCGCACCGGGGCGTCCAGATCGGCGAAGCAGTGCTCGGCGAGCCGCGCGGCCAGCTCGGCGCCGTAGCCGCAGAAGAGCGTGTCCTCGTGGGCCACGATGGCGCGGTGGGTCTTGGCCACCGAGGCCGCCACCGACTCCCAGTCGAGCGGCTGCAGCGTGCGCAGGTCCAGGATCTCGGCCTCGATGCCCTGCTCGGCCGCCTCCTGCGCGGCGAGCCAGCTGCGCTGCACCAGCGCCCCGTAGGTGACGATGGTGACGTCGCGGCCCTCGCGCACCCGGCGCGCCCTGCCGAAGGGCACCATGTAGTCCGGCCCCGGATAGGGCGACTTGGCGTAGGGCTGGCGATAGAGGTGCTTGTGCTCCAGGAACAGCACCGGGTCGTCGGCCCGGATCGCCGTGCGCAGCAGCCCGTTCGCGTCCATCGCCGTGCTCGGGAACACCACGCGCAGGCCGTTGCAGTGGGTGAAGATGCTCTCGCCGCACTGGCTGTGGTAGATGGCGCCGCCCGACAGGTAGCCGCCGATCGTCACGCGGATCACGGCCGGGCACGAGAACGCGCCGCTGGAGCGCCAGCGCAGCATGCCCAGCTCGTTGCGGATCTGCATCATCGCGGGCCAGATGTAGTCGAAGAACTGCACCTCCACCACCGGCTTGAACCCGAGCGTGGCCAGCCCGATCGCGCGACCCACGATGTTGGCCTCGGCGAGCGGCGAGTTGTAGACCCGCTTCTTGCCGTAGAGCTTCTGCAGGCCGGCGGTCACGCCGAACACGCCGCCCTTCCCCTTGACCTCGGCCAGGACCTCCTCGCGCGAGGCGTCGGCCACGTCCTCGCCGAACAGGATGATGCGCGGGTCCCGCTTCATCTCGTCGCGCAGGCAGTAGTTGATGAGCGTGACCATGGTCTCGGACTGCTGCGGGTTCTCCACCCGAGGCTCGCTCTCGAAGCACTCCGAGGTGGGATCCACGGTGGGCGAGAACAGATGGACGAGGTTCTCCCTGGGGTCGGGCTGGGCGTGCCGCTGCGCCTCGTCGGCGGCGGCCCGTACCGCGCTCTCGACCTCCCTGTGGAGCGCCTCCAGCTCGGCCTGCGTGACCACGCCCTCGTCGAGCAGGTAGCGGGAATAGACCCGCAGGCAGTCACGGCGCGCCTCCTCCTCCCGCTCCCGGGGCGGCTTGTACTTGCTCTCGTCGTCCGACATCGAGTGCGCGTAGGGACGGGTGACGAGGGCGCGCACCAGGGCGGGACCGCGGCGGGAGCGGCAGTGGGCCACCGCCTCCTTGAGCGCCGCGTAGGAGGCGAGCGGGCTCACGCCATCCACCCCGTCCAGGACCTTCAGGTTGGGGAAGCCCTTGACCAGGGCCGCCACGTTCCCGCCGGCGGTCTGGACCTCGACCGGGACCGAGATGGCGTAGCCGTTGTCCTCGATCAGGAACAGCACCGGGAGCTTGAGGTTCGAGGCGGTGTTGAGCGCCTCCCAGAACTCACCCTCGCTGGTGGTGCCCTCCCCGGCCGAGCAGTAGACCACCTCGTCTCCGTGGGTCTTGGAGCCGAACGAAGGCACCTCCCCGGCCAGGTCGCGGTACTTGACCAGGGCCTCCGCCGCCCCCACCGCCTGGAGGAACTGGGTGCCCGTGGGCGAGGACTTGGAGACGATGTTGAGCTTCGGGTGGCCCCAGTGGCTGGGCATTTGGCGCCCGCCCGAGTTGGGGTCGTCGGCGGCGGCCACCGAGGAGAGCAGCATCTCCAGGGGCGTCATCCCCAGCCCCAGGCAGAGCGCGCGGTCGCGGTAGTAGGCGTAGAACCAGTCGTAGCCCGGGCGCAGCAGCAGCGACGCCGCCGCCAGCACCCCCTCGTGCCCGGCGCCGGAGATCTGGAAGAAGATGAGGTTCAGCTTCTTGAGCCGGATCTCCTCGTCGTCCAGCTTGCGGGAGAGGACCATCGTGCGGTAGAGGCCCACGAGCTGCTCGCGGGTGAGGCCTTGGTGGGCCGGGGTCATGGAGGTGGTGCGCAGTGCCGCCATCCGGGGAAGGCTCTCCTGCTGGGATTGGGGTGATCGGCCAGCCTAGGTTACCCGAGCCAAGCACGGGTCTTCAACCACGGTCGGGACGGCGGATGGGCGCCGGCTCCGGACACGGGTCCCGTGCGTCGGGGATGCCCGCCGCGCCGGGACCGCGGCTTGCACGGGGCACCGACTCCGTGCGACCTTCCCGTGGCCCTTCGCCGCCGCCGGACCGGTCAGGCGTCTCGCGCGGCGATGCGGCCCCCGCGGAGGTGCTCCATGGTCGGGCTTCGCCTGGGGCGTGCGCTGACGGCCTGCCTCCTGCTCGCGGTCGGGGTGGCGGGCTGCGCCCCCAAGAAGACCGCGGGATCGGGCACGCGCCTGGTGCTCTGGACCCAGATGGACCCCGAGGAGCGCGCGCGCTTCGTGCAGAACCTCGAGGCGTTCAAGGCCAGCCACCCCGGCGCGGACATCCAGTTCGTGCCCTACGACACCGAGAATCTCCACACCCAGTTCCAGTCGGCCGCGGCCGCGGGCGGCGGCCCACAGATCATCTTCGGCCCATCCGACCAGGTGGGGCCGCTCTCGCTCACCAAGCTGATCAAGCCGCTCGACACCACCCTGCCGGCCGGCTTCTTCGATCGGTTCGTGCCGCAGGCCCTCGACACGCTCGACGGCCACCTCTACGCGGCCCCGGATCAGATCGGCAACCACCTGATGCTCTGCTACAACCGCCGGCTGGTCCCCGAGCCTCCCCGGACCACGGCGGAATTCCTGGCCCTCGCCAGGAAGCTCACCCGGCCCGGCGCGGGCGGCCAGGGGGGCAGCTACGGGTTCGCCATGAACCTGACCGAGCCCTACTGGCTCGCGCCCTTCCTGGCCGGCTTCGGGGGCTGGGTGATGGACGCCGAACGCCGCCCCACGCTGGATACCCCCGCCATGGTACAGGCCCTGTCGTTCCTCAAGGACCTCAAGCTCAACCAGGGGATCATGCCCATGGAGAGCGACTACCAGATCACCGAGACGCTCTTCAAGGAGGGCAAGGCGGCCATGATCGTCAACGGCCCGTGGTCGTGGTCGGGCTACCGCAAGGCCGGCATTGACCTGGGCGTGGCGCCCATCTTCCGCCTCCCGAACGGCCGCTGGGCCGCGCCGATGACCGCCAGCAAGGGCTACTCGATCAACGCCAACATCAAGGACGCGGAGCTGCCGCTGGCGATCGAGCTCATCACCTACCTCACGTCGCCGGAAGCCGAGCTGCGCTCCGCGCTGGAGCTCGGCATCCTGCCGAGCCGCAAGGAGGCCTACTCGGACTCGACGCTGGCGCACGACCCGATCCTGCAGGCCTCGCGGCAGGCCTACGACCTGGGACGGCGCATGCCGATCGCCCCCGAGATGCGCGTGCTGTGGGACGTCATGCGCACCGGCATGCAGGAGGTGATGAACGGGTCCAAACCCCCCGCTCGGGCCGCCCGGGACATGCAGGCTGCCGCCCTCCAGCAGATCTCCGGCATGAGACGCTGAAGAGGATCGCATGCTGGGGGCACCGCGCTCCTTCCCCTACGCGCTGGCACTCCCCGCCGGTGTGGTGATGCTGGCCGTGGTCCTGTTCCCCCTCCTCTACAACTTCTACCTGGCCTTCCAGAACATGAGCCTCTTCCATTTCACGGACTACACGTTCGTGGGGCTCGAGCAATTCCGGCTGCTCCTGGCCGACCCGATCTTCTACCAGACGCTCGGAAAGTCCCTGATCTGGACGAGCGTCAACGTGTTCTTCCACGTCACCATCGGCGTCTTCCTCGCCGTCCTGCTCGCCGGCCCGGTGCGCGGGCGCGCCCTGTTCCGCACCCTGCTCATCCTGCCGTGGGCCATGCCGCAGTACATCTCTGCCCTCACCTGGCGGGGACTGTTCAACTACGAGTACGGGGCGGTGAACCTGATCCTCAAGCAGTGGCTGCGCCTGCCGGCCATCCCGTGGTTCTCGGACCCGTTCTGGGCGTTCGTGGCGCCCATTCTCACGAACATCTGGCTCGGTTTCCCGTTCATGATGGTGGTCGCCCTCGGGGGCCTCACGGCGATTCCCCAGCAGCTCTACGAGGCCGCGGACCTCGACGGCGCCACCGGGTGGCAGAAATTCCGGAACGTCACGGTGCCGCAGATCCTGCCCGTGCTGGTCCCGGCCGTCCTCCTGGGCACGATCTGGACCTTCAACAACATGCTCGTGATCTGGCTGGTTTCGAGCGGGGGACAGCCCGCCGACCGGACCCACATCCTGGTGACCTATATCTACAAGCTGGCCTTCACCTACTACCGCTACTCCTACGCCGCCGCCTTCTCGGTGGTGGTGTTCCTGATCCTCATGGGCTTCGTCGTCCACGTCATGCGCCGGACCACCCGGCAACAGGCCGCCGCGTGATGCCTTCCTCGACCACCCGGCGGAGGGCCGGTCGGGTGCTGGTCCACGCGTTCCTGGTGTTCTTCTCGCTGGGCACGGTGTACCCGATCCTGCAGATCGTGACCATCTCGCTCCGCCCGTCGGACCAGCTCTATTCCACGTCCCTGGCCATCGTGCCGGCCGGCGCCACGCTGCGCGCCTACGCCCTGATGCTGTTCGAGAAGCCGTTCCTTCGCTGGATGGGCAACTCGTTCCTGGTCTCGCTCGCGGTCACCCTGTTCGGGGTGACGCTGGCCTCGACGGCGGCCTACGCATTCTCGCGGTTCCGGTTTCCCGGCTGGCGGGCGGGGCTCTACGCTTTCCTGCTCACCCAGATGTTCCCCGCGACCATGCTGATGCTCCCCCTCTACGTGCTCATGAAGGAGCTCCACCTGCTCGACACGCTGGCCGGGCTGGTCCTGGCGTACACCGCCACCGCCCTGCCCTTCTGCGTGTGGACCATGAAGGGCTACTACGACACGATCCCGGTCGAGCTCGAGCAGGCCGCGCTGATGGATGGCTGCGGGCCATGGAGCGCCTTCCTTCGAGTCACGCTCCCCCTGGCGTCGCCGGCGCTGGCGATCACGGCGCTCTTCTCGTTCATGGCGGCGTGGTCGGAGTTCCTGGTGGCGCGGATCATCATCAACCGGCAGGACTTGTTCACGCTGCCGCTGGGCCTGGAGAGCCTGGCCGGCCAGTTCCAGACCGAGTGGGCCAACTACGCGGCCGGGAGCCTGATGGTCTGCGTGCCGGTCATGATCCTGTTCGTGGCGCTCAACCGCTACCTGGTCTCGGGATTGAGCCTGGGAGCGGTCAAGGGCTGAGGCTCCGCGGAGGGGCGCGGCGCCGCCGGCGCTTCCACCTGCCTCGAGACGCGGCGACCACCGCCGTCCAGGAAGTGGTCGCCGATGACCGTTGACTGCCGGCCTCTTACCGATACATGACCTTCACGCGTCCCCAGGTCGAAGGCACTCCGAGCGTGGGATTGTCGCAGACGCGGAAGTGCTGATTCCCCGCGTACTGCCGGAAATCCACGTTCCTCGGCTCGCCCAGGTTGCACGTGCCCGGGGGCAGGGGCCCCAGGACCTGGTTCGAGAGGAAGTCGTGCGAGGAGCCGTTCACGAACGCGCACACGTCGAAGCAGCCCAGGCTGTTCCCCAGCTGCGACAGGGGGATGGCGAGCTCCACGCCGGTGGTGACGCCGGCGCCCGAGCTGGCGTCGCAGCCGGGGCTGACGCCCGCGGTGTTCCGGTTGTCGATCGTGATCTTGATCCCGTGGTCGTTGCCGCCGCTGAGCGTGCCGTCGCTCTGCGGGCCCGTCTGGCCCAGATAGTCGCCGATGCCCCCGCCGCCCGTCAGGATCTCCGCGTAGTTGGCGTAGAGCTGGTACGGAGTCCCCCCGCCGGTCGTCGTGACGTAGAAGTCCGGCTCGAAGCCGGTGTCGAATCTCAGGCCGTTGCCCGTTCCGTCGTCTCCCATGCGGTTCAACCCGTTGAAGTCCACGTTGGGGTTGTCGCCGCGCAGCTTGGCCTGCCCGCCCGGAATGCAGTCAATGAAGATCTCGAGCTTGTTGAAGTTGGACTCGAGGTTCATGCCGAAGAACAGCCGCAGCGTGGTGCCGTCGATCGTGCCGTAGGCCACGTCCATCTCCGAACCGTTGCATTGTCCGGGCAGGCCGTCGGTCGCGTCGCCGAACTGCGTCTGGGTCGTCTGCGTCGAGAGTGCCGCACCATACCCCGCGTCGAGGCTGCCGTCCACGGTGATGGCCAGGGCCGGCGCCGCCAGCCCAAGCAGGAGGATCCCGCTCCCGAGAAGCGATGTAGTGCTTTTCATGTGCCTGTCCTTTCCCGTGATGCGGTGAACCAGCTTTGCCGGGGCGGCCGCGCCCGTACGCGCCGGCTGCGCCCCACTTCAGGGCTGCAATGGTACTACGGACTCGTCATGCGCCTCCTCCGGTCGGGCAGGCCCCCGACGGCCTCCGCGCGGCCGGGGGACCGGCCGAGGAAAGCCGGTCGCCGGTCCCCAAGAGAATCCCCGCCCGCCCTATCGGGTCACGACCATGCGGCGCGCGATCCGCTCGCCGCCCATCGCCAGCTCGTAGACGTAGATCCCGCTGCGCACCCGGCGGCCCTCCGAGTCCCGCGAGTTCCACACCGCTTCGTGGAGGCCGGCGCCGAGCTCTCCGTCCACCAGCGCCGCCACCCGCCGCCCGGTGACGTCGTAGACCATCAGCGTCACGTGGCCCTGCCGCTTGAGCAGGAAGCGAATCGTGGAGCGCCCGCCCGCGGGGTTGGGCGCGCTCTGGAAGAGCAGCGCGAAGCCCGGGATCGCGACCGTGCGCCCCGGATCCGGGATGCCGACGGGCGCGGTGCAGTTGTTCCAGATGTCCAGCTCCCGCACCAGCGGGTTGCCGCTCGAGTAGTTGACGTCGTCCAGGTTGAACGAGCGGTTGCCCAGCCCTTCGCACTCGAAGCCCCCGTTCGTCGGCCAGCTGTTGAGCCAGTACTTGTAGTTGACGGTGAAGGGGGTCGAATCCGGAAACGTGACCCCGAGCGCGTAGAGCCGGTCCCCGGCCAGGCCGTCCGGCGGCACGCCGTCGTCACGCATGAGCGCGGCCGGCCCCGGCGGCAGGGTGAATGACAGGGGCGACCGGTCCGACATGACGGCCACGGTATCCTCGGGAGCCACGCCCACCATCTGCATGCCCACCCGGAAGACGACCGCGACCGCCTTGTCGGTCACGCTGCAGCGGTCGATCCCCCGGGCCGGCAGGGTGATGGGCCCGGACAGGCCTCCCACGGTGTCGAACACCGCGTCGTTCAGGAACACCCCTCGATCCCCCTGGCCGAAGCACTCGATCACGCCGTCGAAATCCACCTTCCAGTTCACGCTCTTGGGCGTGCAGACCGGGAAGCGCACGACCGCCGAGTAGACCTTGTCGCCGGCCGCCTGGTCCGGGAACACGCCGTTGTCGAGCATCGGACGTCCGGGCTGCGCGAACGACAGGGGCTTCTGGCTGCCCAGCAGCGTGACCACGCTGCTTCCCGTGGGATTGAAGCGCGAGGCGTCCACCCGGAAGATCACGTCCATCGGCCGGCTGGTGAAGTTGACGGGGTTGTCGTTCCCCCAGGACTCGTCGAGCGTCACGCTCGCACCGTTGTCGCTGCTCAGGTGATAGGGCCGGTTGCTCCCCAGCGGCTCGTAGGTCGAGCACTTGTGGCTGAACTTCCACTCCAGGTCGGCCTCGGCCTTCCCGGTGACGGCGCTCTTGGCCATGCAGAACGGCACCGTGATCGTGTAGATCGAGTCGTTGTCCGCGTCCGTCATGACCGCGTTGTCGCACAGCGGCGTGATCGTCAGCGGCGGCAGGCTGCCCTCGATGGCGAAGGTGTCGCCCACGGCGAAGGTCTGGTTGCAAAGGCCGATGTGGAAGTCGCCGTTGAAGGTGACCCGCTGGATGAAGAACGAGCCCACGTTGG
>JBBIHL010000044.1:0-11538 GCA_037447075.1 Candidatus Eiseniibacteriota bacterium
GAGATCATCCGCAAGGCCGTTCGTCGTTAACATGACTTCCGTGACGGAACACTAGATGAAGCGATCGAACAGGCGGATCCTGACAGCGCCGTCGCTCACCGCATCCTGGCCCAGCGCGCGTTGCGCGGGGTGGGCACCATCACCGCCGCCACCGTGATCGCCGAGTGGGGCGAGATCGGGCGCTTCGTCGGACCCCGTCAGCTCAATGGGCTACACCGGCCTGGTGCCGTCGGAGTCCTCAAGCGGGGAGGCGGTCCATCGCGGGCCGGTCACCAAGACCGGCAGTGCCTACCTGCGCCGCGTGCTGGTCGAGGCCGCCTTCGCCTATCGCCACCGCCCCTTCCTCGGTCCGACCCTGCGGCAGCGCCAGCACGGGCAGCCCGAGGCCATCCGCCGCATCTCGTGGAAGGCGCAGCAGCGGCTGCATCGCCTCTATCGTCGTCTGCTGGGGCGCGGCAAGCGGCACCAGAAGGTGGTGGTGGCCGTGGCACGCGCGCTGGTCGGCTTCATGTGGGCGGTCGACCGCGAGGTCTCGCGGTCGCCACGGCCCGCCTGAGTGCACCGCGATGTGGGGCGGTCGGCGTGCGGCCACGGAAAGGAGAACCCTCGACTCCGCTATGCGATCAGCGCTCATGCGTGAACTCGCGATCCTAGACCGAGGCAGCTCCCGACGATCCCTTGCCATGCGGTACCCAACCAGCGGATATCAGACTGATCAACCGTCGTGTTGGGCTGCACCCGGCCGCCCTCAACCGAAAACCCGGAGAACACCCCGATGAAGCGGAGGACTTGACCGGTCGTTCCATATCAGCGGATCCCCGCGGCTCACCGGCCGGGGGCCAGGACCTTCACCGCCCGGGTGCGCGAGTTGATCCAGAGCACGCCGTCGAGGCCCAGGCCCAGGTGCAGGACGCGGACCTCCCACAGCCAGTCGTCGCGGCGGGCGAACCCCTCGAGTTCCGCGTCCGCCCGGTAGAGGCTCGTGATCTGCAGCGCCTCCTCCGCCAGCAGGCCATGTTCCCGGAGCCACTGCCCGGTCGCCAGCTCGCGAGCGGCCTGGGGCGAAGGCACGGCGGATCCCAGCAACGTGGAGAAGTCCACGGAGCGCCGGTCGGGCGGGAGCTCGAGCAGCGGGAGGTAGTTCCCGTCCCAGGGGGCGGCCCAGGAGCTCAAGCGTCTCGGCGTTCGGTATGCGCTGGTAGCGGTAGAGCCTTCCCTGGAAGCGGATCTTCCGCTCCTGGACCTGCACGGACTCGGGCCGGATCTGGACCAGCCTTCCCTCCAGCCTCCAGATCGAATCTCGCTCGTAGGTGCGGATGACGGCCGCCTCGAGGGGCGCGCCGCTGTCGAGCGGTTCCCGGGTCACGAGCAGCGGAAGGTAGCAATCGCTACAGCCCTGCGAGCCGGCCGGCGTCTCGAACAGGCAGTAGGAGTAGCGGTACGCCGCCGGGCTCACGGCGCGGGGCGTGGGGGTGGCCGCCATCGTGGTCGCGACCGACAGCAGCCGGCGAGGCGCGGTTCCATCCACCGAGCCCTACGACCCCACCGCCAGCGGCGCGACACCTCTCCGGGCACCTCAAGCCTCGCGGCGCTTGTACAGCCAGCCGAAGCACGCGCCCAGCAGGAACGCGTTCCCCGCCTGCTGGAGCGTCATGCCTCCGACCAGCTCGAGCGGCCAGGGGACCAGCGACATCATCCCCAGCACGCCCGCCGCCCCCGCCAGGGACAGCCAGGCGCCGAACTCCAGGCCTCCCTTGAGGCCGTGCCAGCCGCCCCGCACGTAGAGCAGGCCGAAACAGGCCATCGTGACCAGCATCGAGAGCCAGCCGACGGGGATGAGGCGAAAGAGCTCGTCGGCCGGCCTCCAGTAGGTGGCGGCCGCCGCGAAGGCGCCGCGCAGCAGGACGCCGTTGAGCAGCACGTCGAAGATCAGCGCGGCGAAGAAGCTCACGACCAGGGCGGTCGCGTAGCGGTTCCAGTTCATGGCTCGTTCCCCCTTGTGCCCGCGCGGCATCCTAGCGCCGGCGGGGGGCCGCGTCCACCCGCGGGCCATGGCCGCCGCGTGGCGCGCGGTCGTGGAGCGGCTTCTGTGGGCCGCGCGGGGTGTGCTATAAACGGAGGTTGCGCGCCCGTAGCTCAATTGGATAGAGCGTTGGCCTCCGGAGCCAAAGGTTACAGGTTCAAGTCCTGTCGGGCGCACCAGTCATGCGGAGAGCCCCACTCGACCGCGCCGCCCGAGCCCCATCCCTCCCGCGACATGCCTTCGACCGGAACCCCCAGCCCCGACCCTCGCTTCGAGCCCCGGGCCCACCGCGCCCTGGGGGAGATGTTCTCGGAGGTGAGCCCACGCTACGACCTCCTCAACTCGGTGCTCTCGCTGGGGCAGGACCGCGGGTGGCGCTACCACCTCTGGGCCACGGTGCCCGAGGAAGCCCGCCTGGTGGCCGACGTGTGTTGCGGAAGCGGCGTCTCGCTTGCGGGCCTGCGGCGGCCCGGCCGCACGCTGCTGGGGTTCGACGCCAGCCACTCGATGCTCGCGCTCGCCGCCGAGCGCTTCGGGCGCCGCGTGGGCGGCCCAGTGCTGGTGCGGGCCGACGGCTTCCGGCTGCCGCTGGCCGACGGGACGCTCGACGCGCTCACCATCGCCTTCGGCCTGCGCAACCTGCGCCCGCGGGCGGAGGCGCTGCGCGAGCTGGCGCGCGTGCTCCGACCCGGCGGGACGCTCGCCATCCTCGAAGCCGCGGGCCCCCGGCCCGGCGGGTTCGCGCCCGTGCACGGGCTCTACCTCAAGTGGGTGGTCCCGGCGGTGGGGCTGCTGAGCCCGGAGCCCCGGGCCTACGCCTACCTGGCGCGCTCGATCCTGGAGTTCGGCGACGGCCGCGACCTGGGCGAGGACTGCGCCCGGGCCGGCCTGCGCCTGGTCCACGAGCAGCGCTTCCTGCTGGGGGCGACCTGGCTGTGGGTCGCCCGTCGCGAGCCGGCGGATGCCGCCGGAGTCTCCGTGCAGCCTACTGCCGTGCAGTTCGCACGTGCCGCAGCCCCAAGGCCGTTCCGGCCGGCCTTCCGCTGGACGGCCCGGCAGAAGGAGTGGCAGGTGGGGCAGGCTCTCCTGGCCATCCTCAACCTGACCCTGGTGGCGGCCCTGGTGGCCGCCCTGGGGACCTACGGTAACTTCCTATCCAGAAGCCATTTCAGGAGCTGGCTGACCGCGGCGGGCTGGGTGGTGATCTGGGTCGGTCTGGCCTTCAGCCTGGGTCGCGCCATCTTCATCCTCTCCCGGCTCCGCTACCCGCCGCAGGACCTGTAGGCGGGGCGATCCGTGGCATAGCCATTGCGTCAATTCACCCAGGGGTCCGCCTGCCCCGGGGGGAGACGTGTGCGCGAACGACTGACCGACAGCGTCCTGGGTCTGCTCGCGGGGCCGCCGCCCCGTTCCCGTCCCGAAGCCACCCGGGCCGCGCTGGCCTGCGCCCTGGAGTTCCTGGAGTCTAGCGCGGCCCAGGCCAGCCTCCTCCAGGGGCGGCGCAACCGGCGCACCGTGTTGCTGCGCGGCGGCGATGCCCCGGCCGAGCTCCCCTCCGAGGAGGGAGCCAGCGACCTGGCGCGCCATCTCTCCCCGCACGGCCGGGCCTACCTGATCGCGAACACCGCGCTCGACCCGCGCTTCTCCGAAGCACGCGACGGCGTGCCGGGGGTGGGGCCCGGCCCCGCGCTGTTCGCGCCCCTGCACCTGCGCGCCCAGGGGGTGGGCTACCTGGCCGTCTACCGCGAGCGCGGGCAGCCCGCGTTCTCGCGGCGCGACGCCCAGGCGCTCATGCTGGTGGCGTCGTGGCTCTCGCTGGCGCTGGAGCACGCGCGCCTGGCGCTGAACCTCGAGAAGCTGGCGGTCACCGACGAGCTCACCCAGGTCTTCAACTACCGCTTCCTCAAGTCGGCGCTGCGCCGCGAGATCAAGCGCGCGGCGCGCTTCCGCCAGAGCCTCTCGCTGATCATGCTCGACGTGGACAACCTGAAAGGCTACAACGACCAGCACGGCCACCTGCGCGGCAGCTTCCTGCTGCGCGAGCTGGCCCAGCTGCTGATCGAGCAGGTGCGCTCCTGGGATCTGGTGGCCAAGTACGGGGGCGACGAGTTCACGCTCATCCTTCCCCAGACCGGCCGGGCGGGCGCGCTCACCGTGGCCGAGCGCCTGCGCGCGGCGGTGGAGCACCACGCGTTCCCGCTGGCCCGCGCGGGCGAGATCACCATCAGCCTGGGGATCGCCGTGTTCCCCGACGACGCCCCCGCGGGCACCGGGCTGATCGAGATCGCCGACAAGATGCTCTACGTGGCCAAGCAGCGCGGCCGCAACTGCGTGGGCACGCTCCCCGAGCCGTCCGGCGCGGTGGACGACGCCGCGGAACCGCCGGCGGGAGGGGCGCGTTGATTCGCGGCCGCGTGGTTGCTAAACTCCCGCGCTTCCGGATGCCCCCCGATGGTGTCCGGCTTCTTCTTGCTCCGTCCTGCGAAGGGGGAACCCCCCGATGAATCCGGTGTCGGTCGCGGTGGTGGGCACCGGCGACTGGGGCGCCAACCTGGTGCGCAACTTCGCCGGCCTGCCCGGGGCGCGCCTCGCCGCCCTGTGCGACGCCGATGGCCAGCGCCTGGCCCGCTTCGCCGCGGCCTACCCCGAGGCCCGCCGCCTGGAGGACCCCATCCGGGTGGCCTCCGACCCGGCCTACGCGGCGGTGGTGATCGCCGCCTCCGCGGTGAACCACTACATGCTGGCCAAGCTCATGCTCGAGTCCGGCAAGGACGTCTACGTGGAGAAGCCGCTCGCCCTGGAGGTGCGGCACGCCGAGGAGCTGGTCGCGCTGGCCCGCGAGCGCAAGCGCATCCTCATGGTGGGCCACCTGCTGCTCTACCACCCGGGGGTGCGCTACCTGAAGCAGCTGGTGCAGGGCGGCGAGCTCGGCGACCTCTACTACATCTACTCGCAGCGCGTGAACCTGGGCAAGGTGCGGCGCGACGAGAACGCCCTGTGGAGCTTCGCGCCCCACGACCTGTCCGTGATCCTCTACCTGCTGGAGTCGGAGCCGGAGGACGTGGCCGCGCGCGGCCACGCCTTCCTGCAGGGGGCCATCGAGGACGTGGTGTTCCTTTCGCTGCGCTTCCCGGGCGGCAGGATGGGGCACGTCCACGTCTCCTGGCTCGACCCGCACAAGCTGCGCAAGTTCACCGTGGTGGGCAGCCGCAAGATGGCGGTGTTCGACGACATGGAGGCCAGCGAGAAGATCCGCATCTACGACCGGCGCGTGGAGCGCGCCGGCCAGATCGTGCCCTACAGCGACGTGCTCACCGTGCGCAGCGGGGACATCCTGGTGCCGAGCATCAACCTCCAGGAGCCCCTGCGGCTGGAGTGCCAGCACTTCGTGGAGTGCGTGCAGGAGCGCAAGACGCCGCTCACCGACGGCGAGTCCGGCCTGCGGGTGGTGCGCGTCCTGGCCGCGGCCCAGCGCTCGCTCGAGCAGGGCGGCGCGCCCGTTCCGGTGCGGGCCGGAACGGCGGTGGAGGCGCGATGAGCCGCGTGAGCGAACGCGGCGCCCTCCTGGGCGAGGGCACCACCCACGGCGAGGGCTGCGTCTTCGGGACCGGCGTGCAGGTGGGGAAGGGGTGCCGCATCGGCCACCACGTGGTGATCCATGCCGACACCGTGGTGGGGGACAACGTGCGCGTGGACGACCACGCCGTGCTGGGCAAGCTCCCGATGCGCGCCGCCAACTCCGCGACCACGCGCGAGCAGGAGCTGCCGCCCCTCACCGTGGGGGAGCTGTGCATCGTGGGCACCGGCGTGGTGCTCTACCGCGGGGCCGCGGTGGACGCCAAGGTGCTCCTGGCCGACCTGTGCACGGTGCGCGAGAACGTGACGATCGGGCGCGGCACCATCGTGGGGCGCGGGGTGACGGTGGAGAACTTCTGCACGGTGGGCCGCTTCTGCAAGCTGGAGAGCGAGTGCTATATCACCGCCTACTCCACGCTCGAGGACCGCGTGTTCATCGCGCCGGGGGTGGTGACCTCCAACGACAACTTCGTGGGGCGCACCGCCGAGCGCTTCAAGCACTTCAAGGGCGTCACCGTGAAGCGAGGCGGGCGGGTGGGCGCCGGCGCCGTGATCCTGCCCGGCATCGTGGTGGGGGAGGACGCGCTGGTGGCGGCCGGCTCGGTGGTGACGCGCGACGTGCCCGCGCGCATGATCGTGATGGGCCAGCCGGCCAAGCCGCTGCGCCCGGTGCCGGTGGAGCAGCTGCTGGAGAGCCAGGGCTGGGTGGACGCATGAGCGCCCGGACCGGGGAGGAGTCCTCATGAGCACCCTGCCGACCAAGACGGCCATGCGGGTGCCGTTGCTGGACCTCAGGGCCCAGTACGCCAGCATCAAGGCCGAGTTCGACGAGGCCGTCCACCGCGTGCTCGACAGCGGGCACTTCATCCTCGGTCCCGAGGTCAAGGCGCTCGAGGAGGAGGTGGCGCGCTACTCCCAGTGCGTGGCCGGCGTGGGCGTGGCCTCGGGCACCGACGCGCTGCTGCTCTGCCTGCGCGCGCTCAACATCGGTCCCGGCGACGAGGTGGTGACCTGCACCTACTCGTTCTTCGCCAGCGCCGGGGTGATCGCCAACGTGGGCGCGCGGCCGGTGTTCGTGGACATCGACCCGCGCACCTACAACCTCGACCCCCACCGGCTCGAGGCCGCCTTCACCCCGCGCACCAAGGCCGTGATCGCCATCCACCTCTACGGCCAGTGCTGCGACGTCACGGCCGTCCGCGACATCTGCCGGCGACGCCAGGTGTGGCTGATCGAGGACGCCGCCCAGGCCATCGGCTCGGAGTGGGAAGGGCATCGGGCCGGCTCGATCGGCGACTTCGGCTGCTTCTCGTTCTTCCCCAGCAAGAACCTCGGCGCGGCCGGGGACGGGGGCATGGTGGTGGCGCGCGACCCCGAGCTGGCCGACAAGGTGCGCCTGCTGCGCGAGCACGGCGCCCGCCCCAAGTACCATCACCAGGTGGTGGGGACCAACAGCCGGCTCGACGCCCTGCAGGCCGCCATCCTGCGCGTGAAGCTCCGCCACCTGGACAAGTGGAGCGAGGCGCGCGCGCGCAACGCGCAGCTCTACAACCAGCTGCTCGAGGGCTCGCCCATCGGCCGACCCTTCGCCGACGCGCGGGCCCGGCACATCTACAACCAGTACGTGGTGCGGGTCCCCGAGCGCGACGCCGTCCGGCAGCATCTGACCGAACGGGGCATCGGCACCGAGGTCTACTACCCGGTGGCGCTGCACCTGCAGCAGTGCTTCTCGGCCCTCGGCGGCAAGGCGGGCGACCTGCCCCACGCCGAGGCCGCGGCGCGCGAGACGCTGGCGCTGCCGATCTACCCGGAGCTCACGGAGGAACAGATCCGCTACGTGGCCACCACCCTGCGCGAGTACGTCGCCCAGGGGGCGTAGCCCGCAGCCGGAGCCGCCCAAGCCCGAGTTTCACGGAGCCCGGCGCCCCGCCGCCCACGCGCCGACACGCTCCGCGGCATCACCGTGAAGGCGGCCGGCCCTCCCCAGGCCGGCCGCGCGAGCGGTCCATGACCGGAGGCCAGAACGCCGAGCTGCGCGAGCTGCTGCGGCGGGTGGACGAGGTGCGGGGCATGTCCCTGCCCGCCGGCCTCAAGAGCGACGCGGCCCCCGACGATCCCCGGGCGCTGGTCGAGGTGCTGGCCGGCTTGGTGGACGACCTGGAGCGCAGCCACCGCCGACTGATCGAGACCAACATCCAGCTGGTCTCGCTGCGCGAGGTGGCGAACCGCATGGTCTCCACCGTGGACCTGGCGGAGACCACCCGCACGGTGGCCCGCTACCTGCACCGCGCCTTCGGCTTCGAGGCCGCCTTCCTGGCGCTGGTGGATCCCGAGAGCCACGGGCTGGTGGGCACCTGGACCCAGGGGCAGGGGGGGCAGGAGCAGTGCATCCGCCTGGAGCTGCCCCTGGTGGGGGAGCGCGGCGCGCTGGCGCGCAGCCTCTGGCTGGGGCAGGCGCTGCTGTTCCGGGATCCGCAGCGCCATCCGCCGGTCACGCTGCCCGCCGACCACGCCCTGGCCGAGACCCTCCGCCAGCTCACCTCCATCGCGTGCGCCCCCCTGCAGCGCAGCCAGAGCCTGGTGCCCGCGCACCAGACGCACGAGCTGTGCGGCGCGCGCTGCGTGATGGGGGACGCGGGAAGCCTGGTCCCGCCGCCCGGCGCCGACCCGCAGGCGTGGGCCCACGAGCGCGAGGAACGCCAGAAGCACTGCCTGGCCTGCGACCAGTTTCCCATCCTGGGCGTGATCGGGGCCGCCCGGCTGCCCGGGAGCCCGCCGCTCGAGCCCGCCGACCTCAACCTGCTGGAGTCCATCGCCCTCTCGGTGGGGCCCGTGGTGGAGAACGCCCGGCTCTACCAGGAGCTGCGGCGCAGCGAGCGCTTCCGCGAGCACGTGCTGAACAGCATGCAGAGCGCGCTGGTGGCGGTGAACCTGGCCGGGGAGGTGCTGGCCTGCAACCGGGCGGCCGCGGCGCTCACCGGCTACCGCGCGGAGGAGGCCGCCGGCCGCCCGGCCGGAGAGCTGTTCGGAGCCGAGCTGGCCTCGTACCTGGAGGCCACCCTGGCGCACGGCCGCGAGTTCCTGCGGCGCGCCACCCGGCTGCGACGCAAGGACGGCGCCGAGCTGGAGGCCAGCCTCACCACCTCGCTGCTGCGCGACGACCGCCGGCAGGTCTACGGCGCCATCGCCACCCTGGTGGACCTGGCGCCCATCCGGCAGGCCGAGGAGCAGGCGCGCCAGCTCGATCGGCTCGCCGCGCTGGGGCGCTTCACCTCGAGCGTGGCCCACGAGATCCGCAACCCGCTCGCCGGGATCGCCGCCGGGATCCAGTACCTGTCGCGCTCGCTGGGCCCCCACGACCCCCAGCGCGCCAACCTGGGCTTCATCCTGAGCGAGATCCAGCGCCTGGACGGCATCGTGCAGGACCTCTTCGACATCACCCACCCCAAGCAGCTCAAGCGGGTGCCGGGGCCGCTGGGCCGGCCGCTCGAACGCGCCCTGCAGTCCCTGCGGACCGTGTTCGAGGAACGCCGCGTCCGGGTGCGCGTCGAGGGGGTGGACGCCCTGCCCTCCGTGGCGCACGACCCCGACCAGATCCAGCAGGTGCTCATCAACCTGCTGAAGAACGCCGCCGAGGCCTCGGCGCCGGGGGGCGAGATCCGCGTGCGCACCCTGGACGGCGCCGCAGCCGAAGCCGACGCAGAGCCGCCGGGCGGGCCGCAGCGCGTCCGGCTGGCCGTGGAAGACCAGGGGGCGGGGATTCCGCCCGAGCACCGCAAGACCATCTTCGAGCCGTTCTTCACGACCAAGGAGGGTGGGACCGGCCTGGGCCTCTACGTGTCGTACGACATCGTTCGGCGGCACGGCGGCCGGCTGCGCGTGCGCAGCCGGCCGGGGAAGGGCACCACGTTCGTGATCGAGCTGCCGCTGGAGTCGAATGGAGGAACCCCATGAACAAGGCGAACATCTTGGTGGTGGACGACCAGGATTCCATCCGCCACTTCGTCGGCAAGGCGCTGGAGGACGACGGCTACCAGGTCCGCGCCGTCGGCTCGCTGCGCGAGGCCCGGGAAGCCATCCAGCAGGAGCTGCCCGACCTGGCGGTGCTGGACCTCAAGCTTCCCGACGGCTCGGGGCTGGACCTGCTGCGGGAGATCAAGCGGAACCAGCCGGAGCTGAGCTGCATCCTGATGACCGCCTTCGGCGAGGTCGAAACCGCCGTGGAGGCGATGAGCGCCGGCGCCTACTGGTTCGTCAAGAAGCCGTTCGAGACCGACGAGCTGCGCGCCCTGGCGGCGCGCGCGCTGGAGTCGCAGAAGCTGTGGCTGGAGCTGCGCCGGCTGCGCCAGCAGGCGTTCTCCGACGACGACTTTTTGCACTGCTTGAGCCCGCGGATGCAGGAGGTCTACACCATCTGCGAGCAGGTGGCCCAGGGCGAGACCACCAGCGTGCTCATCGAGGGCGAGAGCGGCACCGGGAAGGAGTACTTCGCCAACCTCATCCATCGCCTGAGCCCGCGCCACGACAAGCCGTTCGTGGACCTCAATTGCGCGGCCATCCCGCGCGAGCTGCTCGAAAGCGAGCTGTTCGGGCACGAGCGCGGGGCCTTCACCGACGCCCGCGCCCAGAAGCCCGGCCTGATCGAGCTGGCGACCGGAGGGACGCTGTTCCTCGACGAGATCGGGGAGATGAGCCCGGTGCTCCAGGTGAAGCTGCTGCGCGTGCTCGAGCGCCGCACCTTCCGCCGCGTGGGCGGCGTGAAGGACATCACGGTCAACGTGCGCGTCATCTCGGCCACCAACCAGGACCTCGAACGGCAGGTCCAGCAGGGCAACTTCCGCGAGGACCTCTACTACCGCCTCAAGGTGGTGCCGCTCTACGTCCCGCCGCTGCGGGAGCGGCGCGAGGACATCCTGCCGCTGGCGCGGCTGTTCCTCGACCGGTTCGCCCGCCAGTTCCGCAAGCCCTTCCGCAGCATCGCCCCCGCCGCCGAGCGGGTGCTCCTCGACTACCCGTGGCCCGGGAACATCCGCGAGCTCAAGAACCTGCTGGAGCGCACCGTGCTGCTCGAGAACGGAGAGGTGCTGGAGGCCCACCACCTCAAGCTCGCCGGCCGGCCGCGCCCCGCCGCGGAGCAGACCCTGGGGCAGCGCATCGACGCCTACCTGCAGGGCCCGCCGGGGGAGGGCGGCATCCCCTTCGAGGAGCTGGTCGAGGAGCTGGAAAGGGCCTTGATCGAGATGGCCTCGTGTGCTACCAAGTGGAACCAGAGCCGCACGGCCGAGCTGCTGAACCTCAAGCGCGACAAGCTCCGTTACCGGATGAAGCTCTACGGGATGCAGCGGGAGGCGGAGGCCGAAGCGCACGAGTAGATCGCGATTGCCACGCACGTCCACGAGGACACTGCCCGCGCTGCTGGTCGCCTGCGCGTGCGCAGCGTCCTCGTGCGCGTATACGACCAGCACCCTATCGCTGCCGGCTCACATCAAGACCATCGCGATCCCGGTGTTCGAGAACGGCACCACCCAGGTGGGGCTGGAGCAGAACGTCACCTCGGCCGTGGTCGCGCGCTTCGTGGCGGACAACCACCTGCGGGTGGTGGACGAGCGCGAGGCGGACGCCGTGCTGCGCGGCAAGGTGATCTCGTATCGCAACACGGTGTTCGGATTCTCGGTGCAGACCCAGGCGCAGGAATACCAGGCGGCGATCGGGGTGGAGGTCGTGCTCAAGGACCTGGTGCGCAACCGCGAACTGTGGAAGGCGGACAACCTGGTGAAGACCGCCAACTACTACGTGGTGGACGTGCCCGGCCAGAGCGCCAAGACCGAGGTCGAGGGGCGCGAGGATGCCATCCGGAAGATCGCCGACGAGATCGTCGCGCGCACCGTCCAAAGCTGGTAGCCGGAAGGCCCCGGGGAAGGAACCCGCGGCGGCTCGTG
>JBBIHL010000045.1:0-11529 GCA_037447075.1 Candidatus Eiseniibacteriota bacterium
CAGTCGCGGGCAATCCAGCGCTCACGCCTGCGCCGAATGATCAGTCAAGGCTAGACGACCAGCATGGCGTCCCCGTAGGAGTAGAAGCGGTAGCGCCGCTCGACGGCGTGCCGGTAGGCGAGGCGCGTCAGCTCCACGCCGGCGAACGCCGCCACCAGGCACAGGAGGCTGGTGCGCGGCAGGTGGAAGTTGGTGAGCAGCGCGTCCACCGCGCCGAAGCGGTAGGGAGGGTGGATGAACTTGGTCGTGAAGCCCCGCGCCGCGCCCAGCGTTCCACCGCAGGCGTCCCGCGCGGCCTCCAGCGCCCGCACCACCGTGGTGCCCACCGCCACGATGCGCCCTCCGGCCGCCCGCGCCGCGCGCAGCGCGCGCACGGCCTCCTCGCCCAGCTCGAACCACTCCGCCTCCATCGCGTGGTCCTCCACCCGCGCGCGCGTGATGGGACGGAAGGTGCCGGGCCCCACGTGGAGCACCAGGCGCGCGGTCCGCACGCCTCGGCCCTCGAGCGCGGCGAGCAGCTCGGGCGTGAAGTGCAGGCCGGCGGTGGGCGCGGCCACCGCGCCCGGCACGCGCGCGAAGACGGTCTGGTAGCGCTCGCGGTCCGCCGGCTCGGCCGGACGATGAATGTAGGGGGGCAGGGGAACCTCGCCCAGCGACTCGAGCGTGGCGTCCACGTCGCCGCGCAGCACCCGCAGCAGGCGCTCCCCTTCGGGCTGCAGCGCCTCCACCTCCAGGAGCAGCTCGCGGTCCACGCTCTCCAGCCGCTGGCCCGGGACCAGCTTCCTGGCGGGCCGGGCGAGCGCCCGCCACAGCCCGCCTTCCTCCCGCCGCACCAGCAGCAACTCGACGCGCCCGCCGGTGGGGAGCCGGTGGACGTGGAGCCGCGCCGGGCGCACCCGCGTCTCGTTCAGCGCCAGGGCGTCGCCCGGAGCCAGCCAGGCCGCGAGGTCGGGGATGGCGGCGTCCGTGAAGCGAGCGGTCGCGCGCTCCACCACCAGCAGTCGCGCCTGGTCCCGGCGCTCGGCGGGACGCTGGGCGATGAGCTCGGCGGGCAGCGCGTAGTCGAGGTCTTCGAGGTCCAAGCGCGTCTAGCGGCGCAGCAGGCGGAGCAGGAGGCCGAGCGCGAGGCTCACCAGCAGGCAGCTGGTGACGGGGACGTAGAGGCGGAAGCCGGGTCGCTCGATGCGGATGTCTCCCGGCAGGCGGCCCAGCCAGGGCAGGTGGGGCATGGCCCAGAGCGCGACGCCGGCCAGAACCAGCAGCGCTCCGGCGAGGACCAGGAAGCGTGCCACCTCGGGCACGACCGCCGCCGCGCGCCGCTCAGGGAAGCGGTAGCTCGGCCTGACCGGGGTCGGGCGGCCGGGCCGGGGCGGCGGCCACGTGCTGGTAGGCCAGCCGGGTGGCCTCGCGGCCGCGGGAGGTGCGCTTGATGAAGCCTTCCTGGATCAGGAAGGGCTCGTAGACCTCCTCCAGCGTGCCCGCCTCCTCGCCCACCGCCACGGCCAGGGTGTTCAGGCCCACCGGCCCGCCGGCGTACGTGCGCACCAGGGCCTCCAGCAGCCGGCGATCCATGTCGTCCAGCCCCCGCTCGTCCACCTCCAGCATGCGCAGCGCCTCGCGCGCCACCGGCAGCGTGATCCGCCCGTCGGCGCGCACCTGGGCGTAGTCGCGGACGCGCCGCAGCAGGCGGTTGGCCACGCGGGGCGTCCCGCGCGCGCGCCGCGCCACCTCGAACGCGGCGTCGGCCTCCAGGTCCACGCCCAGGATGCCGGCGGAGCGCGTCACGATCCGCACCAGGTCCTCGGCGGAGTAGTAGTCGAGCCGGAGCGTCAGGCCGAAGCGCGCCCGCAGCGGGGCGGAGAGCAGGCCGGCCCGGGTCGTGGCCCCCACCAGGGTGAACCGTTCCAGATTCAGCTTGATCGAGCGCGCGCTGGGGCCGCGGTCCAGCAGGACGTCGAGCGTGAAGTCCTCCAGCGCGGGATAGAGGTACTCCTCCACCACGGGGTTGAGCCGGTGGACTTCGTCAACGAACAGCATCCCGCGCGGCCCGAGGTTGGTGAGCAGGCCCGCCAGGTCCCCGGCGCGCTCCACCACCGGGCCCGAGGTGTGGGAGATCTCCACGGCCAGCTCGTGAGCCAGGATGGTGGCCAGGGTGGTCTTGCCCAGCCCGGGCGGCCCGTGCAGCAGGACGTGGTCCAGCGCCTCGCCGCGCTGCCGGGCGGCCGCCAGGAAGACCCGCAGCTGCTCCTTGATCTGCGGCTGGCCGACGAACTCGTCCAGGGTGAACGGACGCAGCCGGCCCTCTTCCTGGAGGTCCTCGGGACGGGGGGCGGGATCGGCCACCCGCTCGGCTCGGGGCGGCCTGGCGAACGAGCGGCGCGGCGTTCCGGGCTTCATGCCCCCGTCCCTGGCCTGGCTCGCTTCACCCACCCGAGGCTCCCACCGCCGGCCGGCTCAAGCGGGCCAGCGCCGCGCGCAACAGATCCTCCACGCTCATGCGCTCCCCGCCCTCGGCCACCTTGCGCACCGCGCCCAGCGCCTCGCCGCGCGAGTAGCCCAGGTGCATCAGACCGGCGACCGCGTCCTCGAAGCGCTCGGCTCCTGACAGCACGCCGTGCCCGGCGGGCACGGCGGCCGGAAGCTCCAGCTTGTCGCGCAGCTCCACCACCAGGCGTTCGGCGGTCTTGCGCCCGATGCCCGGGATCGCGGTGAGCGCCGCCACGTTCTCGTCCCGGATCGCCTTGACCAGCGCGCCGGGCTCGAGCCCGGAGAGCACGGCCAGGGCCACCTTGGGGCCCACCCCGTTCACGCCGATCAGGAGCGAGAAGAGCCTGCGCTCCTCGCCGCCGGCGAAGCCGAACAGCAGCAGGGCGTCCTCGCGCACGTGCTGGTGGGTCAGCAGGAACACCTCGCGCCCGGGAGCCGGGAGCGCGCGCGCCGTGTGGGCGCTCACCAGGACCTGGTAGCCCACGCCCGCCGCCTCCACGACGCAGGCGCCGGCCCCCCGCTCGGTGAGGGTGCCGCGCAGCGAGGCGATCATCGCGCTCCCCGGGCGGGCAGCAGCTCGGCGAGCCGCGCCGCGGCGCGCCGGGCCGCCAGCGCCGTGGCCGACGGATGGGAGCGATGCAGGTGGCACAAGGCGGCGGCCAGGGCATCGGCCGCGTCGGAGGGCACCTCCTGGCGAAGCCCCAGGATGCGCGCCACCATGAACCCCACCTGGGTCTTGTCGGCGCTCCCCTGCCCGGCCACGCTCATCTTGATCTCGCGCGGCGAGTACTCGGCGACGGGAACGCCGGCCTGCGCGGCCGCCACCAGGATGGCGCCGCGCACGTGGCCCAGCACCAGCGTGGAGCGCACGCTTTCGTGGTGGAAGGCCTCCTCGACGGCCAGGCAGTCCGGACGGTGCTGGGCGATCAACGCCGCCACCCGACCGGCCAGCTGGCCGAGCCTGGTGGCCAGCTCAAGGCGCGGGGGAAAGCTCAAGCAGCCGCAGGCCACGCAGCGGTAGCGGCTGCCCTGGCGTTCGATGATGCCATAGCCGGTCCTTCGGCTTCCGGGGTCCACTCCCAGGACTCTCATGCCGCGATTAGAAGCCTACCGCGACAGCTTGGCAAGCACTTCGTCGGAGATGCTGAAGTTGGACCACACCTTCTGCACGTCGTCGTGGTCCTCCAGGGCGTCGATCAGGCGCAGGACCGCCTCGGCGTCCCGGGGCTCCACCGGGACCTGCAGGGTCGCGATCTTGGCGACCTCCGCATGCGTGACCGTGAACTTCCGAGCCTGCAGCGACTCGCGCACCGCTTCGAAGCGCCCCGGCGGCGTGAGCACCTCGTAGTAGTCGTCCTCGCCCCCGGAGGCCACGTCGTCCGCCCCCGCGTCGAGCGCCGCCTCGATCAGGGCGTCCTCGCTGGCGCTCCGCTTGTCCACGTGGATCACCCCCCTGGGCTTGAAGAGGTAGGAGACGCTGCCCGCCTCGGCCAGGTTGCCGCCGTTCTTGGTGAAGAGGTGGCGGATCTCCCCGCCGGTCCGGTTGCGGTTGCCCGTGGCCACCTCCACCAGGATCGCCACGCCGCCCGGACCGTAGCCTTCGTAGACGGCCTCCTCGTAGGAAGCGCCCCCGATCTCCCCGGCGCCCCGCTTGATGGCCCGCTCGATGTTGGCCGAGGGCATGTTGATCGCCTTGGCCGCCTGCACCGCGCTGCGCAGACGGGGATTCGCCTCGGGATCGCTCCCGCCCTGACGGGCGGCGATCGTGATCTCGCGGATGAACTTGGTGAACAGCTTGCCGCGGGCCGCGTCGGTGGCGGCCTTCTTGCGCTTGATGGTGGCCCACTTCGAATGGCCGGACATGGCCCTCCCGGGGCGCTAGGCGCGCGCCTCCGCCTCCCGTTCCGCCTTGGCCGCGGCGATCACGCGCTCGGCCAGCTCGGGCGGCACCCTCTCGTAGTGCGAGAACCGGGCGGAGAACACCCCGCGCCCCTGCGTGATGGAGCGGAGATGCGTGCTGTACTTGTAGAGCTCCGCCTCCGGCACCTGCGCCCGGACCACCTGGAAGCGCCCGTCCGAGTCCATGCCCTGGATCTTGCCCCGCTTGGCCGAGAGGTCCCCCATCACGTCCCCCATGTAGTCCTCCGGGACGCGCACCAGCACGTCGTCAATGGGCTCCAGCAGGTAGGGAGCCGCCATGGCCATCGCTTCCCGGAAGCACATCGAGGCCGCGATCTTGAAGGCCATCTCCGAAGAGTCCACGTCGTGGTACTTGCCGAAGAACAGCGCGCTCCGCAGGTCCACCACCGGGTAGCCCGCCAGCACGCCCTCCTCCATGGCCTCGCGGACTCCCTTTTCCACGGCCGGGATGTACTGGTTCGGCACCACGCCTCCCTTGATCTCGTCGAGGAACTCGAACCCGGCGCCGCGACGGAGCGGCTCCAGCCGCAGGTGGACCTCGCCGAACTGGCCCCGACCCCCGGTCTGCTTCTTGTGACGGTACTGGTGCTCGACCTTCTTCCCGATGGTCTCCCGGTAGGGAACCTTGGGGCGGGTGAGCTGGACCTCCACGCCATAGCGGCGCTTGAGCTTCGCCACCATGACCTCGAGCTGCAGCTCGCCCATGGCGCGCACCACGGTCTGCCGGGTGCTCGATTCCACCGCGACGCCGAAGGTCGGGTCCTCCTCGTGCAGCCGCGCCAGGCCGTTGGCGACCTTCTCCTCGTCGCCGCGGTCGCTCGCATGGATGGCTTCGCTCAGGGCCGGGGCCGGGAACTCCACGCCCGGCAGCGTGACCGGGCGCGACTTGTCGGCCAGGGTGTCGCCGGTGTGGGTCTCGCGCAGCTTCACGGCCGCCCCGATGTCGCCGGCCACGATGGCCTTGGCCTCCTGACGCTCCTTCCCCACCAGATGATAGAGGGTCCCGATCTTCTCGGCCCGGCCGCGCGTGGTGTTCTGCACCTCCTTGCCCGTCTCCACCGTGCCATCGTAGACACGGAACAACGAGAGATCGCCAACGTGATGCTCGGAGACGGTCTTGAAGACCAGCGCGGCGATGGGCGCCGAGGCCTCGTGGGCGAGCGCCGCCAGCGGTCCGTTGCCCCCCGGTGCCGGCTGCGGAGGGCCCAGGTGGGGGGGGGGAAGGATCTCCACGAGCGCATCCAGCAGCTCCCGGACCCCGACGTTCTGGAAGGCCGAGCAGCAGAAGACCGGGCACAGCTCCCCCGCCGACACCCGCTCGGCGAGTCCCTTGCGGATCTCGGCCGGCTCCAGCCTCTCGCTCTCCAGGAACCGCTCCATGAGCTGCTCGTCGCCGGTCGCCGCCTCCTCCACGAGCGCGGCGCGCGCGTGCTCGAAGGCCGCCTGCAGGTCGGGCGGGACCTCCTGGGCCTGCCCCTTGGCCTCCATGCCGGTGGCGGAATACACGTAGGCCTTCGCCTCGATGAGATCCACCACGCCGCGGAACCCCTCGGCCGCCCCGATGGGGAGCTGCACGGGAATCGCCCGGACGTCGAGCTGCTCGCGGGCGGCCCTCACCGCCCCGGCGAAGTCGGCGTGCTCCTTGTCCATCATGTTGACCACGATGACCGCCGGCATCTTGCGCGCCCGCACCAGGTCCCAGAACCCTTCCGTGCCGACGTCCAGGGTGGCCGAGGCGCGCAGAAGCAGCACGGCGGCGTCGGCCACCCGCAGGCCGGAGTGGAAGTCTCCGACGAAGTCCGCATAGCCCGGCGTGTCGAGCAGGTTCATGCGCCGGCCGGCCCAGTCGAACTGCGCCAGTCCCAGGCTCACGGTGAGCTGGCGCTGGATCTCGTCGGGACCGTAGTCCAGCATGGTGTTGCCTTCCGTGATCCGCCCCAGCCGGCTCGTGGCCCTGGCCTGGAACAGCATGGCCTCGGCGAGAGAGGTCTTGCCCGCGCCGTGGTGAGAGACCAGAACGAAGTTGCGGATGTCACCAGTCTGGATTCCCTTCAAGGCTACCTCCCCGTCGCAGACGCCCCACGGGGGGCGCAGGGATGAACGGGCGCCCAACAGGACCCCGCGGAATTGCGTAACTGCATGGAGCGATTCAACCTAACACAGGGCTTTCCAGCGAGTCAACGCGCACCACGGCCCATGCGCACCCGGCCCCCTGCCATGCCCACTGCGACATTCCCCGGTAGAGGCGGCGACCCGCGGCCGGCCGACGACGATGCCCGCCTCACGGCTCAGCGAATCTGCAGGCTGTAGGGCATGAGCGCCCAGACCGCGCCGGCGCGCAGGGCAGCCGTGGACGCCAGGGCGCGCAGCGGCTCGGGCAAGCGTGCCGCGAGGTCTTCGTCCTGGCTGAAGTAGTCGCTCAGGAAGCGCTCGAGGAAGGTGCGCTCGTCGCGCGGATAGACCACCAGCTGCACGTCCCGGCTCGGATCGAGGCCGGCCTTGCGCTGCGCGATGCGGAGCGCCTCCGCCAGCCCTCCCAGCTCGTCCACCAGGCCCAGGCCGCGGGCCGCCAGCCCGCTCCAGACCCGACCCTCGCCGGCGGAGTCCACGGCCGAGGCGCGCAGGCCCCGCCCGGCCGCCGCCTTGGCCACGAACTGGCGGTAGAAATCGTCCAGCTGGGCCTGGAAGGCCTCGCGCTCGTCGGGGCTGAAGTCCCGGAAGGGCGAGAACATCTCGGCGTGCCGTCCCCTGGAGACGCCTTCCACGTTCAGCCCCAGCTTGCGGAACAGGCCTAGCTGGTTGAACTTGCCGCCGAAGACCCCGATCGAGCCGGTGAGGGTCATCGGCTGCGCCACGATGGCGTCCGCACCCATCGCGATGTAGTAGCCCCCCGAGGCCGCCAGGTCCCCCATGCTCACCACCACCGGCTTCGCCTTACGGCAGCGCTCCACCTCCTTCCAGACGTCGTCCGAGGCGAAGCCGTCGCCGCCCGGGCTGTCCACGCGCAGCACGATCGCCTTGACCGAACGGCGCTCGCGCGCCTCCCGCAGCGCGTCCTTCAGGGTCTGCGCCCCCACCAGGTCGCCGAAGGCCCCCCCGCCGCGGCTCTTTCCCGGCACGATGGTGCCCGAGGCCACGACCAGCGCGACCCGGGGCGCCGCCGGGTTGCCGCGCTGGCGGGCCAGGTAGTGCTGGAGCGTGACGGTCTCGGCCTCGCCCTCGACCGAGGCGACGGCCAGCGAATCCACCTCGTCGTCGTAGAGCAGGGTGTCCACCAGCCCGGCCTCGTAGGCCTCGCGCGCGGTGAATGGACCCTCGTCAATCAGGCTGCGCACCTCGCGGGAGGTGAAGCCGCGCGCGGCGGCCAGGCTGTCCACCAGCAGCGCGAACTCGTCGTCGAGCAGGCGCTCCTGGGCAAGCCGGTGCGGCTCGGACATGGAGGAGCGCGTGAACGTCTCGGCCCCCGACTTGAACCGTCCCGCCTGGGCGAAGTTGGGCGTGACCCCGAGCTTGTCGAGGGTGCCGCGCAGGAACAGCGAATGGAGCGCGAGCCCGTCGATCTGCAGGGTGGAGATCTCGGGACAGGCCACCGTGCCGGCCGCGCTCGCCAGGAGGTATTCGAGCTCGCTCCCGCCGGTGAGGCTGGCGAACACCGGCTTGTCGTGGTCCAGCACCTCGAGCAGGGCGTCTCGTACCTCGGCGACCTTGCCCCACCCCCAGTCCAGCTCGGAGACGTGGATCACGACCGCGCGGATGCGGTCGTCCCGCGCGGCGGCGCGCAGGCCGCGCACCGCCTGCCACACGGTGAGGGGTTGCGGGCGGATGCGGAACGGAAACGCGCCCCGCCGGGGAAGCGACTCCTCGATGACGGCGGGCGCGTCGAACACCAGCACGGCGCGGGGCGGGATCCCCATCGGGGTCCGGCGCAGGGCCGCTCCCACGGCGACCAACGCCAGTCCCAGGCCCGCCAGCGCGACCAGCAGACCCAACGCAAGCCGCCGAGAAGCCATTCCGCGTCTCCCTACGCCGCCGATCCCCGGGCCGATCAGAAGATTCTACGCAGGTCGAGCGAGAAGTAAAGGCTGGTCACGTCGTCGTCGCGATTGGTGTGCTGCTCCCAGCGGGCGCTGGCGGCCCCCCGCAGGCGCAAGGCCAGCGGGAGCGCCTGGTCCAGGTAGCCCGCGGCTTCGTAGAAGCGGTAGCTCGAGTGCGAGACGCCGAGCGCGCCCACGTCGCCGGATCCCAGATACTCGCGCCACCCCAGGGCCGGCGCCAGCGTGACGTAGAGGCCGGATCTGGCCCACGAGAGATCGGCGCCGCCTCCGCCCTCCACGTACTCCTCCTGGGGTTGACGCCGCGCACGCAGCCACTCCACGCGGGGACCCGCCCCCAGCGACCAGTACCAGCGCGGCTCGAAGGTGGCGTCGCAGCGGCCGCGGAGGATTGCGTAGTCGAAGAAGACGTCGTCCGGCTCGTCGTAGCGCGTGTCGTTGCCGTCCGCCACGAGCGAGGCGAGCCAGTGGTCCGAGAGTCGCAGACGCCCCTCCACGAGCAGGTTGGAGGTCAGGTAGCGGTCGCGGGTGCTCGGCACATCGCGACGCGGCAGGCGGCGGGTGAGGCCCAGCTCGAGCCCCAGCTCGCCCCGGGCCCCCAGGTACTGTCTCCATCGCGCCGAACCGCGGAACTCCAGGTGATCGCGCTGGATGGAATCGGTGAACGTGCGGGACCCAAGCTGGGCGCCCAGGCCCCACTCGCGCTCCAGCAGGCGGACGTGCTCCCAGGCCAGGGAGACGCGGTCGAGGAGATTGCCGAGCAGGAACCCGGTCGTGTCCGAGATCACGTTCTCCAGGGCGAGGGAGTTGCCCAGCTCGAGCTGGTGCCCGGAGCTTCCCCAGGAGCGGCGCAGCCGGGCGCCGAGCGAGGCGCGCCACGAGCGCGCCAGCCGGTCGAAGCTGCGGTCATCGCGATACTCGAAGCGATGGTCCGCGCCCAGGCGCCAGCTCCGGTCGAAGTCCCGGCGCCACGTGGCCAGCCAGCCGCCGCTCTTGAGCTTGTCGCCCAGCCGGACGTCCGCCTGCAGCACGTAGCTCGCCGCGCGCCCCTCGCGGGTCCCGGACAGCGTGGCCAGGCCCACCCAGGCGTAGCGGACCTCGGGGTCGGTGACGCGCCGGCGCGGCAGGAAGACCGTGTCCACCAGCGCGCTTTCGTAGAAGAGCTCGTTGGTGCCGTCGGTGGCCCCTCCCGTCTCGAAGCGCCAGCTCATGGTGTCGGGGCCGGCTGCCGCCGCACGGGCGCGCGGGGCGCCGGCGCAAAGCGCGAGTGCGTGGAGCGCGGCGGCCGCCAGCGGTCCCCATAATGATGAGACGCCCCGAATCGCTCCGGGGCGTCTCGCGATGCAAGCGCGGGCCGGGGTCACCTTCCCGAGCGGGCCAGGCGCTCCGCGCGGTCCGCGGCGTCCCGGGCGGAACGGCTGATGCGCAGGCTGGCCTCGAGGCGGTTCTCATGGAACTGCGCGTAGGCGCGACCCTGCAGCTCCTCCGCCAGTGCCAGCGCCTGGTGTGCCCGCTCGCCACCTTGCTCTTCGACCACCGCCCGCGCGCGCTCGATCCGCGCGTCGGTCTGGACCAGGAACTGCTGGACCCGGTCCTCCATGCGCTCCTCGAAGCCGCAGGCCCGCAGGGCGGCCAGCGCCTTCTCGCGGGCGCTCAGGCTCAGCTGCAGCGCGATCAGGCAGCGCCCCTCCGCGAATGCCAGCTGGGCCTGGCGCTGCTGCTCCACCGCCGCACGCAGCAGGGCCCGGGCACGATCGTGACGGCAAGTCTCGGCGCGTTCGCGGGCACGCTCGATGATTTCGGCGGTGCGCTCGAGCTGGGCGGCGACCCGGTCGTGCTCGACGCAGCAACGCGCCAGCCGCAGGGCGTTGTCCGCGCGGTAGCGCGCGCGCCCGGTGAGGTCGAGCGCCGCCCTGAGGTCCAGGTCCATCGTGGCCCCCCCGAACCGCATCTTCGCCTGGCCCTGGAGCGTGACCGCCATCTGGAGGTTGGACTGCGCCTCCGGACTCTGGCAGCCGGCCAGCTGGAGGTTGGCCTCGTCAATGTGCGTGTCGGTGAGACGGATGGCCTCATCCACCCGCGCCCGCAGCTCGGGCGTCACCTGGGCCCGCGCGGGGACGGTGGGCAGCAAGACCGCAAGCGCTGCGAGTGGGGCCAGGACCAGTGTCAGGCGCTTCATGGCGACGACCTCCGCGGCGGAGACTGCCCGCCGCCCGGGTGTGGAGGCAAGGGACCTATTCTGTCCGGGACGGGATGCAGCCCGTGTGCCGGCCATGGCCCTGCGATGGTCGCATGCCGTAACCCATTGGGCTGACACCGGATGCCATGAAACCCCGACCGCCGGATGTGGCTTCGATCCCGCGGGGTGGCCGGTCCGGTACGCCTGGACCGCCCCCTCCTGGTCCGGCAGGGCCAGGGAGGCCTGGCCGCTTGGGGGGGCCGCCGTTGCCGCGCCCGCCCAAGCGAGCCCGGCCACAACGACACGGCCCGCTGCCGGCGAGCCGGCAGCGGGCCGCTCAAGAAACCGGGGCGGCCTCCTACTCTCCCACCCGGTTTCCCGGGCAGTACCATCGGCGCTGGAGGGCTTAACTTCTCTGTTCGGAATGGGAAGAGGTGTGACCCCTCCGCCAGAGCCACCCCGAATGCGTTTGACACCGAATCGAGACGCCGGGCGCGTGCCCGCACCTTAAGGAAGAATCCGGCCAAGCCGCACGGCTGATTAGTACGGGTCGGCTGAGACCCTTACGGGCCTTGCACCTCCCGCCTATCGACGTTGTAATCTCCAACGAGCCTTCAGGTGGCTTGCGCCACGGGATCCCTGGTCTTGGGGTGTGTTTCGCGCTTAGATGCTTTCAGCGCTTATCACATCCGGACATAGCTACCCGGCGATGCCCTTGGCAGGACAACCGGTACACTAGAGGTCCGTTCGCTCCGGTCCTCTCGTACTAGGAGCAACTCCCCTCAAGGATCCTCCGCCCGCGATGGATAGGGACCGAACTGTCTCACGACGTTCTGAACCCAGCTCACGTACCGCTTTAATGGGCGAACAGCCCAACCCTTGGGACCTTCT
>JBBIHL010000046.1:0-11435 GCA_037447075.1 Candidatus Eiseniibacteriota bacterium
GGTTGAAGGGCGACTGCTCCCGGTCCCGCCTCAGCTCCTCCGCCGTGAGCGCGCGCCAGCGCCCCACCTTCAGCTCCCCCAGCCGCAGCGGCCCGTAGGCGACGCGGTGCAGGTGGATCAGCCGCAACCCCAGCGCCTCGCACATGTCGCGCACCAGGTGGTAGCGCCCTTCGTGAACCGCGAGGTCGAGGATGAAGTGGTCGCCCCGGCGGCCCCGCATCCGCGCCCGCGCCGGCGCGGCCAGCCCCCCGTCGGGCAGCCGCACGCCCTGCTCCAGCCCCGCGATCTGCCGCTCGCTCGGGTGCTCGGCCAGGGTGAGGCGGTAGACCTTGTCCACGCCGTAGCGCGGGTGCATGAGGCGGTGCGCCAGGGCGCCGTCGTTGGTCGCCAGCAGCAGCCCGGTGGTGGCCGCGTCCAGGCGCCCCACCGGGAACAGCCGGGGCCGCGCCGGCAACAGCTCCTGGATCGTGCGCCGTCCCTGGGGATCGTCGAGCGTGGTGATGACGCCGCCCGGCTTGTTGAGCATCAGGTAGCGGGGTGCCGGCGCCGCGGGCAGGGGCCGACCCCGCCAGGTCACGCGCTGGGTCGCGGGGTCCACCCGGGTCCCGGGCTCGGCCACCACCCGGCCGTCCACCCGGACCTCGCCCGCCTGGATGAGCTCGTCGCACTTGCGGCGCGCGCCCACGCCGCGCTCGGCGAGCAGCTTATTCAGCCGGACGAGGGGCATGCGGCCTCGGGCCGGCCGGGGCGGCACGGTCCGCGGCCTCCTCCTCCCCCGGGCCGGCCGGGGCGGGCTCCGACGCCTCCTCCAGATCCGACGCCGTCATCAGGTCGCTCGCCACCTCGGTGAGCGCGTCCACTTCCGCGATCTCCAGCTGCTCGGGCGCGCGCGAGGCCACCAGGGCGCGCAGCTCCTCGGGGCGGGGCAGCTCGGCGATCTCCTTGAGCCCGAAGTAGTCCAGGAACTCGGTGGTGGTGCCGTAGAGCAGCGGGCGGCCCACCGCCTTGGAGCGCCCCCGGATCGTGACCAGGGAGCGCTCGAGCAGGGTGGCCAGCACGGCGCTCGAGTCCACGCCGCGGATCTCGTCGATCTCGCTCTTGGTGACCGGCTGCTTGTAGGCCACGATGGCCATGGTCTCCAGCGCGGGGCGCGAGAGTCGCATCTTGCGCTTGCCGCGCAGCAGCCGGGAGACCCAGTCGGCGAGCGCGGGGTCGGTGAGCAGCAGGTAGCCGCCCGCCATCTGCTTCAGGCGGAAGCCCCGCTCCTCCCGCTCGTAGTCGCGGGTCATCTCCTCCAGCGTCATCATCACCTCGCCGGGCTCGGCCTCGACCGTCTGGCACAGCAGGTCCAGCGGCACGGCCTGGTCCGAGGAGAACAGGAGGGCTTCCAGGACGGCTCTAAGGTTGGGAGGCGCCATCGGCATCCACTCCTTCCGCTACCCGCAAGGTGATCTCGCCGAACAGCTCGGACTGGAGGATCGCCACCTCGCCCAGGCGGATGAGCTCGAGCAGGGCCATGAAGGTCACCACGGCCTCCATGCGCACCCGGCAGCTTTCCAGCAGCCGGCTGAAGCGCAGGGGGTGCTCCTCGGCCAGCCGGCGCTGGATGAGCGCCATCTGGTCCTCGAGCGTGAAGCTCTCGCCCTGCACCTCGTAGACGGAGCGCTCGGGCAGGCGCGCGAGCACGCGGTTGAGGGCGTCGAGCAGGTCGAAGAGCGTGGCGGGCGCGAGCGGCAGGGGCCCGCCCTCGTCTTCCCCGGGAACCAGGCCGCGCTCGAACCGCAGCCGGCGGTCGGCCTCGCGCTCCTGCAGGGCCCCGGCCGCCTCCTTGAACTGGCGATACTCCAGCAGGCGCTGCACCAGCTCCTCGCGCGGGTCCTCGGCCTCCTCCTCCTCGGGCGCGGGCAGCGGCAGCAGCATGCGGGCCTTGATGCGCATCAGCGTGGCGGCCATCACCAGGAACTCGCCGGCCACCTCCAGGTCCAGGCTGCGCATCAGGTCCAGATAGGCCAGGTACTGCTGGGTGATGTGCGCGATCGGGATGTCGTAGATGTCCACCTCGTCGCGCTTGATCAGGTGGAGCAGGAGGTCGAGCGGCCCCTCGAAGCGCTCCAGCTTGACGGTGACGGCGCTGCCGGCGCCGCCGCCTCCTTCGGGCGCGGCCGGCAGGGGGGCCGCACGCTCCGGACCCGTCCCGGGCTCCCCGAGTCCCGCGGCGCCCGGCCGGCGAGGACCTCCCCGCGCGTCCTTCATCCGCGCACCGGAGCGCGCGCGGCGAGCCCCATCGCCGCCCGCACCTCCTCCATGGTGGCCTCGGCCACGGCCGTGGCCCGCCGGTCGCCGTCGGCGATCACGTCCAGGACCTGGTCCGGGTCGCGCTCCCACTGGGCGCGCCGCTCGCGCAGGGGCTCGAGCGACGCCGCCAGCAGGTTGGCCAGGTAGCGCTTGTCCCACACGCAGCCGATGCGTCCCGCCCGGCACTCCACATCCACCCGCTCCGGCGCCAGGAAGTCGTCGAGCTGCCCCTTGGCCGGCCGGGCCGGCGCCGCCGGGGGCCGGCCGCGCCCCTGCAGCCGGGCGCGGGCTTCGGCCGAGTTGAACTTGCGGTGGTACTCGAACACCACGCAGCCGGGATGGCCGTCGGCCGGGTCCGCCTCGGGGCGGCCCGGGTCGGTCGCGCGGATCTTCCTGGGGTCGGTGTAGGCCATCTGCACCTTGGCCGCGACCTCTTCCGGCGTGTCGGCGAGGAGCACGGTGTTCCCGACCGACTTGCTCATCCGCTGGCCGTCCAGCCCGCGCAGGCGCGGGAAGGCGGTGAGCAGCGCCTCGGGCTCGGGGAAGACCGGCGCGCGATCCTTGCAGTAGAGGAAGTTGAAGCGCCGCGCGATCTCCCGCGACAGCTCCACGTGCGGCACCTGGTCGGCCCCCACCGGGACCGAGGTGGCCTTGTAGAGCAGGATGTCGGCCGCCTGCAGCACCGGGTAGCCCAGATGGCCGTAGGTGATGGTGCTCTCCTCCAGCTGCAGGTCGCGCAGCTGCTCCTTGAGCGTCGGGTTGCGCTCCAGGGCCCCCTTCCCCACCAGCATCGAGAACAGCAGGTGCAGCTCGGCATGCTGCTTCACGTGCGATTGCACGAAGATCACCGTGCGCTTGGGGTCCAGCCCCGCCGCCAGCCAGTCCAGCACCATCTCGTAGATGTCCTGCTGGAGGTGGGCGGTGTCCTCGTAGCCGGTGGTGAGCATGTGCCAGTCCGCCACCATGTGGAAGTTCTGCCAGCCTTCCTCCTGCAGACGCACCCAGTTCTCCAGCGCGCCCACGTGGTTGCCCAGGTGGAGGCGTCCCGTGGGCCGCATGCCGGAGAGGATGCGGCCGCGGCTCACGAGAGCAGCTCCAGCAGCCGCTCCGGCGCCACCCCGAAGGCCCGCACGCAGGATTGGGCCAGCGCCACCACCGGGAGCTGGATGGCGTAGAAGCTCACCTGGGGGATGCTGAGCAGCAGCACCAGCACGGCCAGGGCGAGCAGGCGGAAATGCTGGAGCACGTAGAGGTGCCGCAGCGGCAGGAAGCGCAGCACCAGCCAGGAGCCGTCCAGCGGCGGCACCGGGATCAGGTTGAGCACCGCCAGGGCACAGTTGAGAAGGACGCCGAAGGCGGCCAGCTTCTGCAGGCCGGCCCAGAACCCGGCTTCAGGCGAGACCGCAAGCAACGCCCCGAAAGACAAACCCAGCAACAGGTTCGAGGCCGGCCCCGCAAGCGCGACGCGGACCTGGTCGTTGCGCGGGTCGCGAAGCCTGGCCCAGTCCACCGGCACCGGCTTGGCCCAGCCGAAGATGACCTTGGAGCCCAGCAGGAGCAGGACGCCGGGGAAGACCAGCGAGCCGAACCAGTGGATGTGGGGCACGGGATTCAGGGTGAGCCTCCCCCTCTCGCGGGCGGTGGGGTCCCCACGCCACAGCGCCGTCAATCCATGGGCGCACTCGTGCACGACCACCGAGAACACCAGCACCGGGAGGTAGAGGAACCACCCGCCATCCAATCTCATGGGGTCCCCGCAAGTGGCCGCGCGAGCTTGACTTCGGCGCAGCCTATCGGGAAGCGCGGGAGGGGTCAAGCACTGGCGCGGGCTCTCACTCGAACCGCCGTTCCGACAAATGCCGGGAGCCGGCGTAGGTTACTCTAGCCCTGCATGAGGACGCTGTATCTGGACGGCACCGTGGTGCGGGGCTCCTTCGGCGACGTGAAACCACAGCTGGCGGAAGGTGCGTTCGAGCGGGCAATCCGCGCGGCGGGCTTCGAGCGGCTGGTGTGTGTCGGGAACGCCGTCTCCATCATCCACCTCCTTGCGGAGGCGGGGCACGAGCTGGACGGGCACGAGATGCGGCTCAAGCTCTGCGGCGGTGCTTTCGCGAACGAGGCTTGGTTCCGCACGGTTGCACGGTGGGTCCTGGACCCCAGGCACCGAGTGCGGGAGCTGGATTTCGAAGAGGACTGGTACTACGTGGATGATATGGCCGAGCGCTACTTCGCGCTCGAAGGCCGCCACAGCGACTTCACCGCCCACCGTGGGGGCCGGATTTGGATCCCGGGTCCGGACGACGACGGCGGCGACACCGTGATGTGGTTGCGGCGCTCGGGCGACCGGTCGGTCCCGACTACTCCTTGGCCTTGAGCACCACCACGGTCAGGTCGTCGCTCTGGTCGTCCTCGCCGCTCCAGTCGAGCGCCGCGCGGACGATCCCCTCGAGGATCTGCTGCGCCCCCAGCCCGTGCAGCCGCTCGACCACCTGCTCCAGGCGAGCCTGGCCGAAGGGCTGGCGCGCGCGGTCCAGCGACTCGGTGACGCCGTCGGTGTAGAGCACCAGCACGTCCCCGGGCCGCAGGGCGATGGCCCGGTCCTCGTACTGCGCGCCCGGCAGGATGCCCAGGGCCACGCCCCCCTCGGTGAGGGACTCCATGCGGCCTTCGGCGCGCCGCAGCAGGGGCGGGTTGTGACCGGCGTTGCAGAAGGTGAGCGCGCGGTGCTTGACGTCCAGCAGCCCGTAGAAGCAGGTGACGAACTTGCCCGGGTCGCGGCTTTCGAGCAGCAGAGAGTTCACCTTGGACATCACCGCGCGGATGGCGAACTCGTTGCGGATCTCGGCCAGCAGGCTGGCGCGGAAACCCGCCATGATCAGCGCGGCCGGGATGCCCTTGCCCGAGACGTCGGCGATCGCGATGCCCAGGCGGTTCTCCCCGATGCGGATGAAGTCGTAGTAGTCGCCCCCCACCTCGGCATGGGGCCGCATCACGCCCGCGACGTCGAAGCCGGAGAGCGCCGGCGCCGAAGTGGGCAGGAACGAGGCCTGGATCTCGCGCGCGATGCCCAGCTCGCGCTCCAGGTGGCGGCGCTCCATGCGCTCGCGCAACGCCCGGGCCCGCTCGATGGCCAGCGCCGCCTGGGAGGCGAAGGCCTCCAGCAGCTCCAGGTGGTCCTCGTGGTAGGCGTCGGGGCGGTCGGACTCCAGGTTGAAGACCCCCAGCGTCTCGCCTTCGAGGACGAGGGGTGCCGCCAGCTCGCTGTGGGTGCTGGGCCGCGCGGCCACGTAGCGCGGATCGCGGGCGGTCTCGGCCGCGATCACGCCGGCGCCGGTCTTCGCCACCCAGCCCACGATGCCCTGCCCCACCTGCAGGCGGAACGCCTCCTCGGAACCCGCCGGGTATCCGATCTCGCGCACCTGCTCGACCACGCCGGTGGCGCGGTTCACCAGGTAGATGGCCGCGGCGTCGTAGCGCACCACCTCGCGCAGCGAGCGCAGGATGGCGTCCAGCATCTCGTCCAGCTCGAGCGGCGCCGAGAGGGTCTTGCTCACCTGGAGGAGCACGTCCTTCTCCAGCGCCCGCCGCTCGGCCTCGCGGTCGAGCAGCACGTTGTCGAGCGCGAGCGCAAGCGGGTCGGCCGCGGCGAGCAGGCGCTCCAGGTCGGCGTCGCCGAAGGCTCCGCCGGCCGGAGCATCCAGGCATTCCACCGCCCCGAAGGCGGCGCCGCGGCGGAACAGGGGCACCAGCAGGGCGGCGGCGAAGGGCGGCACCGCCCCGCGCAGGGGCGGTCGCGGATCCCCGGGGGCCAGGCGCAGGACCTGGCCGCGCTCCACCACCCAGCCGGCCAATCCTTCACCACGCCCCAGGCGATGCTCGGTCGGAGACCCCCCGCCCGCCTCGGGGAGATCCAGGGTCCACAGACCGGCGCCCGCGCGCCGCTCGAACCAGACGCGCAGGGCGCGGGCCGCCACTAGCTCGCGCAGCGACCGCGTGGCGACCGTCACGAGGTCCTCCAGGCGGCGGCCGGCCTGGAACGCCTCGATCAGCGCCCGGGCGGAGACCCCCGGCGCAGGTGGCGTTGCCTGCGCGGGTTGTCCGGCCGCGAGGGGGGCGGGCGGCGAAGTCCGGGTCCGGGCGGGCATGGCGCGCGAAGCTAGCATGCGGGTGGGGCCGCCTCAAGAAAGCAGGGTCGTGCGTTTTGCATCGCGTGGGGCACGCTGCACGCGCGCCCCCGCCCGGAGATCGCGGCGGACGGCTCGGGGAGCGAAGGCATGGCAGGCACGAAAACTGCAACTTGCCGGCCGCCACCACTCTGCCCGCTTCTCCGGAGACCACGATGGCCACCAACCACAAGCGGCTCGGCGACATCCTCCAGGAAGACAAGCTCATCTCCCCCGAGAAGCTCGAGCAGGCCATCGTCGAGCAGCGGCGCACCGGCGAGCTGCTGGGGGCGGCCCTCATCCGCCTGGGCTTCCTCACCGAGGACCAGCTCGTGGGCTGCCTGCACCGCCAGCTGGGCCTGCCCGTCGTGGACCTCAACGAGTGCGTGCCCGAGCCGCACGCGCTGGCGCTGATCAAGGAGGAGCTGGCCAAGAAGCACGTCGCCCTGCCCATCATCATCGAGAAGCGCACGCTGCAGGTGGCCATGGCCGACCCGCTCAACGTGGCGGCGATCGAGGACCTGCGCTTCCACAGCGGCATGTACATCCAGCCGCTGCTCGCCCGCCCCTCGGGAATCGTCGAGGCCATCGGCCGCTACTACAACCTCGACGAGTCGGTGAACGCCGTGATCCGCGAGATCATGGGCGAGGACGAGGTGCTCGAGGTCGCCAGCGTCAAGGAGGGCGAGGAGGGCGAGAAGCTCGAGGACCTGATCCGGGAGAGCGAAGGCCGCCCCATCGTGCGGCTCACCAACTGGCTGCTCCACCGCGCCATCGAGGAGCGGGCGAGCGACATCCACGTGGAGCCGCAGGACAAGGACCTCGTCATCCGGCTGCGCATTGACGGCCTGCTGCACGAGATCCAGCGCCTGCCCAAGTGGACCCAGGGCGCGCTGATCTCCCGCCTCAAGGTGCTCGCCAACCTGGACATCGCCGAGCGCCGCTACCCGCAGGACGGACGGCTGATGGTGAACGTCAAGGGCCGCCGCATTGACATGCGCGTGAACACCCTGCCCGTCACCCACGGCGAGAAGGTGGTGATGCGCATCGCCGACCAGGAGCGCGCTCCGGTGGAGCTGGCGCGGGTGGGGTTGCTGCCCGACGCGCTCCAGCTGATGCAGAAGTTCATCGATCGCCCGCAGGGCATCGTGCTGGTGACCGGCCCCACCGGGTCGGGCAAGACCACGCTGCTCTACGCCTGCCTGCGCCACATCCAGAGCGAGACCCGCAACCTGGTCACGGTGGAGGACCCGGTCGAGTTCCAGATCCCCGGCATCAACCACGTCCAGGTGGAGGAGCGCTCCAAGAAGACCTTCCCCGCCGCCCTGCGCGCCATCCTGCGCCAGGACCCGGACGTCATCATGATCGGCGAGGTGCGCGACCAGGAGACCGCCACCATCGCCTTCCGCGCCTCCATCACCGGACACCTGGTGCTCACCACCCTCCATACCAACGACGCCGCCTCGGCGGTCACCCGCCTGGTGGACCTGGGCCTGCAGCCCTTCATGGTGGCCTCCGCGCTGGTGGGCGTGGTGTCCATGCGCCTGGTGCGGACCCTGTGCGAACGCTGCAAGGAACCCTACGAGGTGGACGCCGCCAGCCTGAGCCGCCTGGGCATCCACCACCTCGACCGCGAAGGGCTCACCCTCTACCGCGGCGTGGGCTGCGAGCGCTGCCACAACACCGGCTACCACGGCCGCACCGGCATCTTCGAGGTGCTCGAGATCACCGAGCAGATCCGCCCGCTGGTGCTGAGCAACGCCTCGGACTCGGCCATCCGCCTGGCCGCGACCGAGGGCGGCATGCGCACCATGGGCGAGGACGGCCTGAAGCGGGTGCTGGCCGGGCAGACCACCCTGGACGAGGTGGCGCGGGTGGTCTACCTGGAGGAGGAGGCGGCGCGCCTCTGCGCCACGTGCAAGAACGTCCTCCCCAAGGAGTTCGACTTCTGCCCCACCTGCGGGGACTACGTGGGCGAGCACTGCCAGAACTGCCGCCGCCGCCTGAACGCGGAATGGAAGTTCTGCGCCTTCTGCGGCACGCGCAACCCGCGCGAGGCCGGAGCCCGCCAGGGCGCGGACGATCCCCTGGGGCTGGTCGGGGGCGGGGTCCGGTCCGCGGTGGGCCCGAGGGCCGGCCGCGCGGACGACGACGCGCCGGGTCTCAAGCGGGTGGGCACGTGAGACAGGCCCTGGCGCGCCTCTGGAGGGTGAACGGCGGGCTCCTGGTGCTGCTCTCCATCGTCGCGGTCACCGGGGTGGTCAACTTCTTCGTGGTCAACCCGCGGGCCTTCCTCAACTTCTACTACCTCCCCGTGCTCTTCGGCGCCTATCGGCTCGGGGGCCGCAAGGGGGTGCTCGCCGCCCTGCTCTCCAGCGCGTTCGTGGTGGGCATCGCTCTCATGAACCCCGACCAGTTCGGGGCCGAGCGGGAGCCGTGGATGAGGTGGCTGGACATCGGCACCTGGGGCTGCTTCCTGGTGCTCACCTCGTACATGGTCGGCTCGCTCTACGACCTGAAGCAGGCCCAGCTCCAGGAGCTCCGCCAGGCCTACCAGGGCGTGGTCGAGATCATGGCCAAGTTCATTGACTCGGTGGACCGCTTCACCCACGACCACTCCCGGCGGGTCGCCGACTACTCGGTGGAGCTGGCGACGGCCATGGGCCTGTCGAACGCCGAGATCGAGAACGTCCGCGTGGCGGCCTTCCTCCACGACGTGGGGAAGATCGACGTCAGCACCGAGGTGCTGAGCCGGGCGGCGCGCGGCGCGCCCGGCGAGGGCGGCGAGGCCGCGTCGGCTCCGGAGGCGAGCGAGCGCCTGGTGCGCAGCGTGGGCGGCATCCTGCGGCACGTCATCCCCATGGTCTCCGCCCATCGCGAGCGCTGGGACGGGACCGGCTACCACGGCCTCAAGGGGGAAAGCATCCCGCTCGGGGCCCGCATCATCTCGGTGGCCGACGCCTACGACGCCATGGTCACCGACCGCCCCTACCGCAAGGGCCGCAGCCACTACGAGGCCATGGAGATCATCCGCGAGGCCTCGGGCACCCAGTTCGACCCCCAGGTGGTCGAGGTCTTCCTGCGGGTCTTCAGCGCCAAGACCGAGTCCGACCTGGGGCACGTCGCGTAGGTGGCGGCCCGAGGTCCCGGGCACCGCAGACCGGTTGTCGTGCCGCCGCACCGCCGCTAGACTGACCCTCGGCGCGGTCGCTTCGCTCCCCCGGAGGAACCCGGCTTGCCTGCCCTCTACCTCATCCTCGTCTCGGCCTGCGTGGCCCTGCTCGCCTACCGCACCTACGGGGCGTTCCTGGCCGCCAGGGTCGCCACCCTCGACGACCTGCGCCGCACGCCCGCCCACACCATGCGCGACGGGCGCGACTACGTGCCCACCCACAAGTGGGTCCTGTTCGGCCACCACTTCGCGGCCATCGCCGGGGCCGGCCCGCTGATCGGCCCGGTGCTGGCGGCCCAGTTCGGGTTCGCCCCGGGGTTCCTCTGGCTGGTGCTGGGCTCGGTGCTCGCCGGCGGCGTGCACGACTTCGTCATCCTCACGGCCTCGGTGCGCAGCCGGGGCAAGTCGCTCGCCAACATCGCCCGCGAGCAGGTGAGCCCGCTCACCGGCGCGGCCACCGCGGTGGCGATCGTGTTCGTGATGGTGGTGGCGCTCGCCGCCATGGCGCTGGTGGTGGTGAACTCGCTCAAGGAGAGCTCGTGGGGCGTGTTCAGCATCGCCTGCACCATCCCGATCGCGCTGCTGATGGGGCTGTGGAGCTACCGCATCCGCCCGGGCGCGGTGAAGTCCGCCACCGCCGCGGGCGTGGTCCTGCTGCTGGCCGCGGTCGGGGCCGGCGCCTGGGTGCAGCAGTCGGCCTGGGGCCAGCACCTGATCTTCGGCGAGAAGACCATCGGTGCGCTCATCATGGTCTACGGCTTCGTCGCGTCGGTGCTGCCGGTGTGGCTGCTGCTCTGCCCGCGCGACTACCTCTCGTCGTTCATGAAGGTGGGCGCGGTGGTGCTGCTGGCGATCGGCGTGATCGTGGTGAACCCCACGCTGCGGATGCCGGCCTTCACCCCCTTCGTCAACGGCGGGGGCCCGGTGATCCCGGGCACGCTCTTCCCCTTCGTGTTCATCACCATCGCCTGCGGCGCCATCTCCGGCTTCCACTCCTTGATCGCCTCGGGCACCACGCCCAAGATGATCGACCGCGAGCGCGACATCCTGCCCATCTCCTACGGGGCCATGGTGCTGGAGGGCTTCGTCGGGGTGGTGGCGCTGGTGGCGGCCTGCGCCCTTTTCCCCGCCGACTACTTCGCCATCAACTCCCGGCCCGAGGTGTTCGCCACGCTCGGCATGCAGCCGCAGAACCTGCCCGCCCTGGAGGCCGCGGTGGGCGAGAAGCTGGCCGGGCGCCCGGGCGGGGCGGTGTCGCTGGCGGTGGGCATGGCGCAGATCTTCTCGTCGCTGCCCTTCCTGCGCGGCCTCATGTCGTTCTGGTACCACTTCGCCATCATGTTCGAGGCCATGTTCGTTCTGACCCTGATTGACACCGGCACGCGCGTCACCCGCTACATGCTGCAGGAGGTGGGCAGCATGGCCTGGCCCGCCCTGCGCACCTGGAGGGGCCTCACCCCCGCTCTGCTGTTCAGCGCGCTCTCCGTGGCGGCCTGGGGCTACTTCGTGTGGACCGGCACGGTGAGCACCATCTGGCCTCTGCTGGGGGTGAGCAACCAGCTGCTGGCCGCCTTCGCCCTGGCGATCGGAACCTCGGTGATCCTCAACATGGGCAAGGCGCGCTACGCCTGGGCCACGCTGGTGCCGCTGGCCTTCATGTGCGTGAACACCCTCACCGCCGGCTGGATGAACATCGGCGTCAACTACCTGCGGCCCCAGCTCAAGCTGGGGGCACCCAGCCTGTGGGTGGCCTTCCAGGCGGCGCCCGCGACCGCGAAGGTGCAGGTGGTGGTGACCCTGATCGT
>JBBIHL010000047.1:0-11402 GCA_037447075.1 Candidatus Eiseniibacteriota bacterium
TTGCGGACCGCGTGCTAGTGTTGGAGGGTGGCCGTCTGCACGAGGCCGGGCCCGCAAGGAGTTAGCCCGCATGATGTGCCAGATCTGCGGCAAGAGCACCGCCACGGTCCATTTCACCGAGATCCAGGACAACAAGATGACGGAGCTGAACCTGTGCGACCGCTGCGCGGAGGAGAAGGGCCTGCACACGCCCGCCTCCAAGCACAAGTTCTCGATCGCCGACCTGCTGGCGGGGATGATGGACGGCATGACCAGCGCCGAGGAGCAGCGCGTGGGCCACGTGCAGTGCCCGCGCTGCGGGCTGCTCTATTCGGCCTTCAAGGAGACCGGACGGCTGGGCTGCTCGCAGTGCTACGACGCCTTCCAGTTCCAGCTGCGCCCGCTGCTGCGCCGCATCCACGGCAGCACCCGCCACGCCGGCAAGGTGCCCACCCGCGACGGCGAGGGGGTGTCGCGCGCGCGCCAGATGCAGCGGCTGCACGACGAGCTCCAGCGCGCCATCGAGCAGGAGGAGTTCGAGCGGGCCGCCGAGATCCGCGACGCCATCAAGCAGATCGAGAAGGAGGCCGCGGCCGGCGAGGCCCCGAGCGGAGGGCGCCCGTGAGCGAGGCGGCGGCGCGGCGCTTCGAGGAGCTGCTGCAGCACCCCAGCCCCTGGCTCTCGGGAACCGGGCCGCACTCCGAGCTGGTGGTCTCCACCCGGGTGCGGCTGGCGCGCAACCTGAGCGAGGTGCCCTTCACCCATCGCGCGCGCGACGAGCAGCTCCAGGGCGTGCTGATGAGCGTGGCCGACGCCGCGGCGCACACCCAGGCGTTCCGCGGCGGCTTCCTGCTGCGCATGTCCGAGCTGAGCACGCTGGACCGGCAGGTGCTGGTCGAGCGGCACCTGGTGAGCCACGAGCTGGGCGACGGCGCCCGGCCGCGCGGCGTGATGATCGGCGCGGGCGAGCAGCTGTCGCTGATGATCAACGAGGAGGACCACCTGCGCCTGCAGGCCATCGCCTCGGGGTTCCAGCTGGCCGAGGCCTGGCGCAACGCCGACGGCGCGGACGACGAGCTGGACCACATCCTGGACTTCGCCTTCAACGACGAGGTGGGCTACATGACCTCGTGCCCCACCAACGCGGGCACCGGGCTGCGGGCCTCGGTGCTCATCCACCTGCCGGCCCTGGTGCTCACCCAGCAGATCCAGAAGGTGCTCAAAGGGCTGGTGCAGGTGGGCCTCAACGTGCGGGGCCTCTACGGCGAGCACAGCGAGGTCATGGGGAACCTCTTCCAGATCTCCAACCAGACCACGCTCGGCCAGGCCGAGCGCGAGTCCATCAACCGGCTGGAGCAGTTCTGCCGGCAGATCGTGGAGTACGAGGAGCGCGCCCGGGAGATCCTGCTCAAGGACGCGCGCATCCAGATCGAGGACAAGGTGTGGCGGGCCTACGGCAGCCTGCGCTTCTGCCGCACCATCACCGCCCAGGAGGTCATCAACCTCTGCTCGGCGGTGCGGCTGGGCGCGGCGCTGGGGCTTTCGGGCCTGCCGCCCATCCGGGTGATCAACGAGTTGCTGGTGCTCACGCAGCCCGCCCACCTGCAGCGCGCCCACGGCGGCGAGCTGTCGCACGGCGAGCGCAACGTCTACCGCGCCCAGGCCGTGCGCGAGAAGCTCGAGCAGGCCGACCGGGAGGCGGCCGCCGGCGGGCGCGACTAGCGCCGAAAGGACCCTGCCATGCACGACAAGTTCACGGAGCGGGTGCGCAAGGTCATCTACCTGGCGCGCGAGGAGGCGGCGCGCCTGCAGCACGACTACATCGGCACCGAGCACCTGCTGCTGGGCGTGATCCGCGAAGGCGAGGGGATCGCGGCCACGGTGCTCAACAACCTGGGCCTGGACCTGGACCGCATCCGCCAGGAGGTCGAGAACATGGTCTCGGCCTCGGGCGGCACCATGACCATCGGCGAGATCCCCTTCACGCCGCGCGCCAAGCGCGTGCTGGAGCTGGCGGTGGAGGAGGCCCGCTCGCTGGGCCACAACTACGTGGGCACCGAGCACCTGCTGCTGGGGCTGATCCGCGAGGGCGAGGGCGTGGCCGCCAAGGTGCTGCTCGAGCTCGGGGTGGACCGCAAGCGGGTGCGCGAGGAGACCTTGAAGCTCCTGGGCGGCACGCCCTCCTCCAGCGGCGGCACCGAGCGCGAGGAGCGGCCCGAGACCCCGGCCCTGAACCAGTTCGGCCGCGACCTCACCCAGCTCGCCCGCGAGGGCAAGCTCGACCCGGTGATCGGGCGCGAGAAGGAGATCGAGCGCGTCATCCAGGTGCTCTCGCGCCGCAAGAAGAACAACCCGGTGCTGATCGGGGAGCCGGGCGTGGGCAAGACCGCCATCGCCGAGGGGCTGGCCCAGCGCATCATCGCGGGCCAGGTGCCCGAGGGGCTCAAGAACAAGCGCATCGTCACGCTCGACCTGGCGGCGGTGGTGGCCGGGACCAAGTACCGCGGCCAGTTCGAGGAGCGGCTCAAGACCGTGATGAACGAGATCCGGGAGTCCAAGGACACCGTGATCTTCATTGACGAGCTGCACACCATCGTGGGCGCGGGCGGCGCCGAGGGGGCGATCGACGCCTCGAACATGCTCAAGCCCGCCCTGGCGCGCGGCGAGCTGCAGTGCATCGGCGCCACCACCATGGACGAGTACCGCAAGTACATCGAGAAGGACGGCGCCCTGGAGCGGCGCTTCCAGCCCATCCAGGTGGACCAGCCCTCGGTGCCCGACACCATCGCGATCCTGATGGGCCTGCGGGACAAGTACGAGGCCCACCACGGCGTGAAGATCGCCGACGACGCGGTGGTCCAGGCGGTGCGGCTGGCCGACCGCTACATGAACGACCGCTTCTTCCCGGACAAGGCCATCGACGTGATCGACGAGTCCTGCGCGCGGGCGCGGCTCTCGGTGTCCACCGTGCCCAGCGAGATCCACGAGCTGGAGAAGAAGCTCGAGGAGGTCATCAAGGAGAAGGAGTCCGCCATCCGCGGCCAGGAGTACGAGAAGGCCGCGCGCCTGCGCGACAAGGAGAAGGAGCTGCGCGGCCGGCGCAACGAGCTCAAGAAGTCCTGGGTCGAGTCCAAGCGTGAGAAGGAGGTCAAGGTGGACGGCGACCTCATCGCCAACGTGATCTCGGTGATGACCGGGATCCCGGTGGTGAAGCTCGCCGAGGAGGAGACCAAGAAGCTGCTGCGCATGGAGGACGAGCTGCGCCGGCGCGTGGTGGGCCAGGACGAGGCGCTGGGCGCGGTGGCGCGGGCGGTGCGGCGCAACCGGGTGGGGCTGCGCGATCCCAAGCGCCCGATCGGCTCGTTCATCTTCCTGGGCCCGACCGGGGTGGGGAAGACCGAGCTGGCGCGGGCCCTGGCCGAGTTCCTGTTCGACGACGAGGACGCCCTGATCCGCATTGACATGTCCGAGTACATGGAGAAGTTCTCGGTCTCGCGCTTGGTGGGAGCGCCGCCGGGGTATGTGGGGTATGAGGAGGGCGGACAGCTCACCGAGAAGGTCCGCCGCAAGCCCTACTCCGTGGTCCTGCTCGACGAGATCGAGAAGGCGCACCCCGACGTCTTCAACGTCCTGCTCCAGGTGCTCGACGACGGCGTGCTCACCGACAGCGCGCGGCGCCGGGTGGACTTCAAGAACACCGTCATCATCATGACCTCGAACCTGGGCGCCCGGCAGATCATGGGGGGCAAGCAGCTGGGCTTCAAGGTGGGCGAGGGCGAGAAGTCGCAGTTCGCCCAGATGAAGAGCACCGTCACCGACGAGCTCAAGAAGACCTTCAATCCGGAGTTCCTCAACCGCATTGATGACGTTATCGTGTTCCGGGCCCTGTCCCGGGACGACATGCGCAGGATCGTGGGCATCCTGCTCAACCAGCTGGGGGAACGGCTGAGTGCACAGGACATCCATCTGGACATCGCCGAAGCGGCGGTCGAGCTGCTCATTGACAAGGGTTTCGACCCCTCCCTGGGCGCGCGGCCGCTCAAGCGGGCGATCCAGCGCCTGCTGGAAGATCCCCTCTCCGAGACCATCCTGCGCGGGGAGCTCAAGGGCGGCGTGCGGGTCCGGGTGGACCGCGCCGAGGACCAGCTGCGCTTCGATGCCGCGCCCAGCGCGGAAGGCGCGCCGGTACCGGCTCCCAGCCCCTAGCCCCGCCCTCGGCCTGCTGGCGGCCCTGGTTCTGGCGCTCGCCGCCGCGGGCCGGGCGGCCGCCCAGGCTCCCGCCGCGCCCGACAGCGCGGCGCCGGCCCCGGTCGTTCCCGTGGTCTCGGCCATCCGGGTGGCCGGCAACGTCTCGGTGGACAGCGCGCGCATCGTTCGCAGCTTCGAGGTCCCGGTCGGCGCCCGCTACAACGAGGACGCGGCGCGGCGCGGCATCCGCAAGCTCTTCGCCCTGGGGCTGTTCACCGACGTGTGGGTGGAGCGGCGGCTGCTGGGCGAGCGGGTGGAGCTGGTGATCCACGTGGTCGAGCGGCCGCGCCTGGGCCGCATCGGGTTCGAGGGCAACCGGCGCCACACGGCCGAGGAGCTCTCCAAGAAGCTCTTCCTGCGCGTGGGCGAGGCCTATTCCCCCACGGCGACGCAGAGCCAGGTGGACTCGCTGCTGCACTTCTACCGCCAGGAGGGTTACGGCCAGGCCGAGATCCGCACCGCCACCGACTCGCTGGGAGCCAACCAGCTGGGCCTGCGCTTCATGGTGCGCGAGGGCGAGAAGGTGCGGATCACGCGGATCGAGTTCGCCGGCGCGCGCGGGGTGTCGCCCAAGCGCCTGCGCAGGGCGATGGAGACCAAGTCCAAGGGGCTGTTCGGCGGCGGCGAGCTCAAGCCCGGCAACGAGGACAAGGACCGCGAGAAGCTCGAGACCTACTACCACGACCACGGCTACCGGGACGCCCGCGTGACCGGCTACCAGATCGTGCCCGGCGCCACGTCGCGCCAGCTCACGCTGCGGGTCTCGGTGGAGGAGGGCCCCAGCTACCGCTTCGGCGAGACCCGCCTGGCCGGGCACACCCTGCTCACGGAGAGCGAGATCGCCGGGCTCTACCGCCCGCGCGCCGGCGACCGCTACGACCACTCCAAGGTGGACAAGGCGGCGCAGGCGGTCGCCGCCCTCTACGCCGAGAAGGGCTACCTCTACCTGAGCGTGGACCCCGACGAGTCGGTGCGCGAGGGCGACGTGGTGGACCTCACGCTGCGCGTGGCGGAGGGGCGGCCCTCGAACGTGCGCTTCGTGCACGTGAGCGGCAACCACGCCACCCGGGAGAAGGTGATCCGGCGCGAGTTGAGCATCCACGAGGGCGACCGCTTCCGCCGCTCGGCCCTGGTGCGCAGCCAGGGGGACGTCTTCCGCCTGGGGCTGTTCGAGGACGTGCAGGTGGACTTCGCACCCGCCGAGTCCACCGACGTGGACGTGAACCTCAAGGTCAAGGAGAAGCAGGTCGGCACCGCCTCGGCGGGCGCGGGCTACACCAGCGAGAGCGGGCTCACCGGCTTCGTGCAGCTCGGGCACAACAACGTGCTGGGGAACAACCAGAGCGTCCAGGTCACGCTGGAGCGGGGCCCGCGGCGCTCCAACTACCTGCTCTCGTTCACCGAGCCCTGGTTCCACGACACCCCCACGCTGCTCGGCTTCGAGGTGTTCAACACGCGCCGCGAGCGCGACATCTTCGAGGAGAAGCGGGCCGGCGGGTCGGTGCGCATGGGCCGCCCGCTGCCGTGGCCCGACTACTCGCGCGGCTACGTCAGCTACCGGCTCGAGGACGTCAAGACCGACGTGCTCACCGACGTGGCGGGGAGCGCCACCGTGAGCCTGGTGGACTCCAGCAGCCTGGGGCGCACGCTGCGCACCAGCAGCCTGGAGCTGACCTTCCTGCGCAACAGCACCGACAACCCGTTCTACCCCAACCACGGCTCGCGGCTCTCGCTCACCTCCGAGCTGGCCGGGGGCGTGCTGGGGGGCATGGTGGACTTCAACAAGCACCGCCTGGAGGGGCGGGCCTACTTCCCCTCCGGGGTGCGCGGGCTGACCACCATGCTGCGCGCCCGCCTGGGCGTGCTGGCCGGCTACGGCGGGCACGAGTTCATCCCCAGTTACGAGACCTTCCGCCTGGGCGGGGCCAACGTCACCGACCCGCTGCGCGGCTACGACGACTACCAGGTGGTGCCCAAGGGGAATGTCCGGCTCGACAGCACCCTGATCAAGTTCTACACGCGCGACGAGAGCGGGGCGATCGTGGACTCGACGATCTCCTACCGCACCACCCGCGTGCGCTACCCCGGCGGCCGCTGGATGAGCACCTTCACCATCGAGGAGCAGTTCCCCATCGTGCATCCCCTGCACGGGCTGCTCTTCCTCGACGCCGGCAACACCTGGAACCGGCTGGAGGACATCCGGCCCCTGGACCTCAAGGTCGGCGCCGGCCTGGGCTTCCGGCTCGAGATCCCGCTGCTCGGCACCATCGGGCTGGACTGGGGCTACGGCTTCCACCGCGACGACGGGGCCCGCTTCAAGTTCCACTTCCTGCTCGGGCCCGCCGCGTTCTGACGCCGGCCGCCATGCCCCCGCGACTCCCACCCCCCCCGCTGGTGATCGCCGCCCTGGGGCTCGGGGCGGCCCTGCTGGCCCCGCTCCGCGGTTTGGCGGCCGACACCAAGATCGGCTATATTGACTCGGCCAAGATCTTCGCGGACTACACGGTCGCCAAGGAAGCGCAGCAGCGCTTCGATCGCCAGGTCCAGGCGTGGCGCGAGGAGGCGGCCGAGAAGGAAAGGGCGGTCAACGCCCTCAAGGCCGAGCTCAAGGACCAGGGCCCGGTCCTCAGCGCGCCGCGGCGCCAGGAGAAGGAGGAGGCGCTGCAGCGGGCGATCAGCGACTACGAGCGCTTCGTTCAGGACGTCTGGGGCCCGAGCGGGAGGGCCGCCCAGGAGAACGAGCGCCTGACGCAGGACATCGTCGGGCGCATCCGCGAGGTGGTCGAGAAGCTGGCCACCGAGCAGGCCTTCCGACTGGTGCTCGACGCCGCCTCGGGCTTCATCATCTTCGCCGACAAGGAGCTGGATCTGACCAACCAGGTGCTGGCGCAGCTCAACCAGCAGGCGGGCCAGGCGGGCGGCAGCCGCTAGCCCGGGTTATTCATGAACCGCGAGCCGAAAGCGCGAGATGCGGGGCAGAGGCAAGGAGTTCGGCCGGCCGCGACGCGGGCGTGTCTGGAGACACGTCGAGAAAGCGGACGGCCGAACAACGCTGCGGATGCCCTGCAGATCGCGCTTGCAGGCCGCGGGCTCGTGAATAACCCGGGCTAGGAGGGCGGAAAGCCAGGATGGTCGAGAAAACCCTCGGCGAGATCGCGGCCGCGGTCGGCGGCCGGCTGATCGGCGACCCGGAGCTGCGCGTGCGCGGCGTGGCCGGCATCCGCGAGGCCCAGCCCGGCGACATCACCTTCCTGGCCAACGCGCGCTACGAGCGCTACCTCTCCGAGACGCGCGCCTCGGCGGTGCTGTGCACCGACGGCATGGTGGCGGCGCGCGTGGCGCTGCTGGTGGTGGAGAACCCCTACCTCGCCTTCCAGCGCGTGGTCCAGCTGCTGCGGCCCGACAGCTACCGCCCGCCCCCGGGGGTGCACCCCACCGCCGTGGTCTCGCCCAGCGCCACGCTGGGCCAGGGGGCGTCGGTGGGGCCCTGGGTCGTGATCGAGGACGCGGCGGTGGTGGGCGACCGCGCCATCCTCATGGCGGGCTGCTACGTGGGGCACCAGAGCCGGATCGGGGCCGACACGGTGCTCTATCCCCACGTGGTGGTGCGCGAGGAGTGCGAGCTGGGGGCGCGCTGCATCGTCCACCCGGGCGCCGTGATCGGCGCCGACGGCTTCGGCTTCGCGCTCGACGCGGGGCGCTACCAGAAGGTGCCCCAGGTGGGCAACGTGGTGGTGGGCGACGACGTGGAGATCGGCGCCAACACCACCATTGACCGCGCCACCACCGACAGCACGCGCATCGGCGACGGCACCAAGATAGACAACCTGGTGCAGATCGGGCACAACGTGGTGATCGGCCGCCACTGCATCATCGTGGCGCAGGTGGGCATCTCCGGCAGCACCGAGCTGGAGGATTACGTCACCCTGGGCGGGCAGGTGGGCCTGGTGGGCCACATCCGCATCGGCGCCCGCGCCCAGGTGGCGGCGCAGTCGGGCGTGAGCAAGTCGGTGCCGCCGGGCGAGATCGTGACCGGCTATCCCGCCATGCCGCACCGCATCTTCCGCCGGCTCCACGCCATGTTCCAGAAGCTCCCCGAGCTGTTCCAGAAGATCCGCGTGCTCGAGGACCGCCTGGGACGCCTGGAGCGCGAACGCGAGCGGGAGGCCATCCGGTGACGGCGCGCCCGCAGCGCACGCTGGCGCGCGAGGCCGAGCTGGAAGGGATCGGGCTGCACACGGGGGAGCCGGGCCGCGTGCGCTTCAAGCCCGCCCCCACCGGCACCGGCGTGGTGTTCGTCCGCACCGACCTGCCCGGCCGGCCCCGGGTGCGCGTCTGCCCCGAGAACGCCTGCTTCGACCCCGCCATGGCCCGCCGCACCATACTCGAGGAAGGCGGCGTCCAGGTGCACACCATGGAGCACATCCTGGCGGCGGTGGCGGGGCTCGGCATCGACAACCTGCTGATCGAGACCGCCACGCTGGAGGCGCCGGAGCCGGGCGACGGCAGCGCCCTGCAGATCGCGCAGGCGCTGGCCGCGGCGGGGATCGTGGAGCAGGACCGGGCCACGCGCCACGTCAAGGTGACGCACGTCGTGCGCTACGAGGAGGACGGCGCCGAGCTGCGGGCCGAGCCCTACGGCGGGCTGCGCATCACCTTCACCATCGAGTACCCCACCCCCGTGGTCGGCACCCAGACGCTCTCGCTGGACATCACCCCCGAGAGCTTCATGCGCGAGATCGCCCCGGCGCGCACCTTCGTGCTGGAGCGCGACGTGGAGCTGCTGCGCAAGGCGGGCTGGATCAAGGGCGGGCGGATGGAGAGCGCGGTGGTGGTGGGCGACGACCGCATCTTGAACCCGGAGCCGCTGCGCTACCCCGACGAGTTCGTGCGCCACAAGATCCTCGACCTCCTGGGCGACCTCTTCCTGCTCGGGGGGCCGCTGCTCGGGCACGTGGTCGCCCGCCGCTCGGGCCACCAGAGCCACGTGGCCTTCGTCCGCAAGCTGCGCGCCACGCTGCCGCTGCCGGGCCGGCGCCCCGACCGGCCGCCCGAGGAATGGGACATCACCGCGGTGATGGACATCCTGCCCCACCGCTACCCTTTCCTGCTGGTGGACCGCATCACGCGGCTGGAGGAGGGCGACAGCATCGAGGGGGTGAAGAACGTCACCATCAACGAGCCCTTCTTCCAGGGCCACTTCCCGGGGCACCCCATCATGCCGGCGGTGCTCATCCTGGAGGCCATGGCCCAGGTGGGCGGCCTGCTGCTGCTCAACTCGATCGAGGACCCCAACAACAAGCTCATGTACTTCATGGGCATCGACGGCGCCCGCTTCCGGCGGCCGGTGCGGCCGGGCGACCAGCTGCGCCTGGCCCTCAAGCTGCTGAAGCTCCGCAAGGGCACCACCCGGATGCGCGGCGAGGCCTACGTGGACGACCAGCTGGTGGCCGAGGCCGAGCTGCTGGCCACGGTGGTGGAGCGCGGCGCTGCATGAGCGTGAGCGTGCACTCGGCGGCCTTCGTGGACCCGAGGGCGCGCCTGGGTGCGGGGGTGGAGGTGGGGCCGGGGGCCGTGATCGGGCCCGAGGTCGAGGTGGGCGAGGGCACGCGGGTGGACAGCCACGCGCTGGTCACCGGCCGCACGCGGGTGGGACGCCATTGCCACATCCACCACTGCGCGGTGGTGGGGGCGGCCCCGCAGGACCTCAAGTACCGGGGCGAGCGCACCTACGTGGAGGTCGGGGACCACACCGTGCTGCGCGAGTTCACCACCGTCCACCTCGCCACCGTCCCGGAGGGCACCACCCGGGTGGGCAGCCACTGCCTCGTCATGGCCTACGCGCACGTGGCGCACGACTGCGTGGTCGGCGACCACTGCATCCTGGCCAACGCGGTGAACCTGGCGGGCTTCGTCACGGTGGAGGAATACGCCATCGTGGGCGGCATGACCCCGGTGCACCAGTTCGTGCGCATCGGCGCCCACTCGATCATCGGCGGCGGCTCGCGCGTGCCCCAGGACGTGGCCCCCTACGTGAAGGCCGCCGGCAATCCGCTCGCCAACTACGGGCTCAACAGCGTGGGGCTCGAGCGCCGCGGCTTCCCCGCCGAGGTCCGGGCGACCTTGAAGCACGCCTACCACATCCTGTTCCGGGAAGGCTTGCCGGTGGAGCAGGCGGTGGCGCGCATCCGGCAGGAGTGCGCCGGCTGCGCCGAGGCCGAGCGCCTGGCCCGCTTCGCCGAGACCTCGGTGCGCGGGCTCACGCGGTAGGGGGCGGGACATGGAGCGCGTGCGCGTCGGCGTGATCGGCGTGGGGGTGTGGGGCGAGAAGCACGCCCGCGTCTACGCCGGCCTCGCCGAGTGCGCGCTGGTCGGGGTCTTCGACCGGCGGCCGGCCGTGGCGCAGGAGGTGGCGGCGCGCCACGGCACGCGCGCCTTCGACTCGGCCGAGGCGCTGCTCGCCGAGGTGGAGGCGGTGAGCGTGGCGGTGCCCACCGTCTCCCACCGCGAGGTGGCCGAGCAGGTGCTGCAGGCGGGCGCGCACGTGCTGGTGGAAAAGCCCATGGCCGACACGGTCGAGGCGGCCGACGCCATCCTGCGGGCCGCCGCGCGCGCCCGGCGCACGCTGCAGGTGGGGCAGGTGGAGCGCTTCAACCCGGTGTGGCTCGCCGCCCGGCCGCGCATCGCGCACCCCAAGTTCATCGAGGGCCACCGCCTGGCGCCCTTCCAGCCCCGCAGCCTCGACATTGACGTGGTGGGCGACCTCATGATCCACGACCTGGACCTGGTGCTGCAGGCGGTGGGGAGCGCGCCCGAGTCCGTCTCGGCGGGGGGCATCGCCGTGCTGTCGAGCAACGAGGACATCGCCAACGCTCGGCTCGAGTTCGCCGACGGCTGCGTGGCCAACCTCACCGCCAGCCGGGTCTCGGCCGAGCGCGTGCGCAAGCTGCGCTTCTTCCAGAAGACCGGCTACCTCTCGCTCGACCTCGCCGCCAAGAGCGGCGAGCACGTGGCGGTGGACGTGGCGCGCCTGCGCCCCGAGCAGCCGCTGGCGGCGTTGAGCCGCAGCGCCCTGCGCCCCGAGGCCGGCGAGCCGCTCGCCCTGCAGCTGCGGGCCTTCCTCGCCTCGCTGCGCGGCCAGGGCGAGGGCGCGGCCTCGGGCTGGGAGGGCCGCG
>JBBIHL010000048.1:0-11337 GCA_037447075.1 Candidatus Eiseniibacteriota bacterium
GCCTGCGCGGGCTCGGCCCCCAGCAGCAGGCGCGCCCCGCCCTGCGGGCGCTCGTCGCGCCAGCGCAGCTCCAGGCGCTGGATGGACGCCGCCCGGCCGCTCTCGGGGTCCACGCGCAGCAGGACCGCGTTCAGGCGCAGGTCGCCGGTGGCGGGCGTGAAGCGTTCGGGCAGCAGGGTGAGGAAGCGCCGCACCGAGATCTCGCGGTCCATGCCGATGACCGAGTCGAAGCCGCCGGTCATCCCGACGTCGGTGATGTAGGCGGTCCCGCGCGGCAGCACCCGCTCGTCTGCGGTCTGGACGTGGGTGTGGGTGCCGATCACGGCGCTCGCGCGGCCGTCGAGGTACCAGCCCAGCGCCACCTTCTCCGCGGTGGTCTCGGCGTGCACGTCCAGGACGATCACGGCGGTCTGGCGGCGCAGCTCCTCCAGCGCGCGGTCGGCGGCGCGGAACGGACAGTCCGCCTCCCTCATGTAGACGCGCCCCAGCAGGTTCACCACCCCCACCGGCACCCCGCCCGGCGTGTGGAAGACGCCCCAGCCGCGGCCGGGCGTGCCGGGCGGCAGGTTGGCCGGCCGGACCAGTCGCGGCTCGCTCGCCAGGTAGTCGCGCGACTCCTTGCGGTCCCACAGGTGGTTGCCCCCGGTGAGCACGTCCACGCCCGCCTCCAGCAGGGCGCGCCCGGACTCCTGGGTGAGCCCGAAGCCGCCGGCGGCGTTCTCGCCGTTGCACAGCACCAGGTCCAGCGCGTAGCGGCGGCGCAGGTCGGGGAGCAGGCCCTTGACCACGTCGCGCCCGGGCGCGCCGATCACGTCGGCGATGAAGAGGAGGTTGAGCACCGGTGCCCTCTCGCTGCCGGCCGCCGCGGGGAAGGCGGCCGGGGGAGCCTACTTCGCGTAGTCCACCGCCCGCGTCTCGCGGATCACCGTGACCCGGATCTGCCCGGGGTAGTCGAGCTCCTTCTCGATCCGCCGGGCGATCTCGTGGGCCAGGTTGCGGGCCCGCGCGTCGTCCACCTGCTTCTGCTCCACCATGATGCGGATCTCGCGGCCGGCCTGGATGGCGAAGGACTTGTCCACCCCCGGGAACTCGTTGGCGATCTTCTCCAGCTTCTCCAGCCGGCGCACGTAGGTCTCGAGGCTCTCGCGCCGGGCGCCCGGGCGCGCCCCCGAGATGGCGTCGGCCGCGGCGATCAGCACCGGCCACAGGCTGCCGCCGGCGTAGTCGTCGTGATGGTAGCCGATCGCTTCCAGCACGGGCTGGGCCTCGCCGTACTTGGCCGCCACCTCCATCCCCAGCCCGGCGTGGGTGCCCTCCTGGTCGTGGTCAATGGCCTTGCCGATGTCGTGCAGCAGGCCGCCGCGCCTGGCCACCGTCGCGTCGAAGCCCAGCTCGGCGGCCATGATGCCCGCCAGGTGGGCGACCTCGATCGAGTGGCGCAGGACGTTCTGCCCGTACGAGGTGCGGTACTGGAGCCGGCCCAGCAGGACGATCAGCTCGGGATGGACGCCGTGGATGCCCACCTCCAGGCAGGCCTGCTCGCCGAACTGCCGGATCTTGTCCTCCACCTCCCTGCGGGTCTTGTCCACCACCTCCTCGATGCGGGCCGGGTGGATGCGCCCGTCGGCCACCAGGCGCTCCAGCGCCAGGCGGGCCACCTCGCGGCGCACCGGGTCGAAGCAGGAGAGGATGACCGCCTCGGGGGTGTCGTCGATGATCACGTCCACGCCGGTGATGGTCTCGAAGGAGCGGATGTTGCGTCCTTCGCGCCCGATGATGCGCCCCTTCATCTCGTCGCTGGGGAGGTGAACGACCGAGACGGTGGACTCGCTCACGTGGTCGCCGGCGTAGCGCTGGATGGCCAGCGTCACGATGCGCCGCGACTCCTGCTCGGCGTTGCGTTGGGCCTGCTCGCGGATCTCGGCCACCAGGCGGGTCGCCTCGGCGCGCGCCTCGTTCTCCATCGCCGCCACCAGCTGGTTGCGGGCCTCCTCCGCGCTCATCCCGGCCAGGCGTTCCAGGCGCGCCGTCTGCTCGCGGATCAGCGACTGCAGCTGCTGGTCGCGCTCCCGCACCTCGCCCTCGCGCCGTTGCAGCTCCGACTCGCGGCGCTGCACGTCGCGCTCCTTCTTGTCCACCACCTCGACGCGCCGGCTGAAGGCGGTCTCCTTCTCCTGGAAGGCGCGCTCGGCCGCCAGCAGATCGCTGCGGCCGCGCTGCAGCTCGCGCTCGACGCCCTGCTTCATGCGCAGGGCCTCTTCCTTGCCCTCCAGCACCGCGGTGCGCTTGACCGCCTCGGCCTCGCGCTGCGCGTCCTGGACCACCTGCTGGGCCCGGCGCTCGTGGCTGTCCAGCCGCGCGGCCGCCTGGCGCACCCGCAGCCAGTAGCCGGCCAGCAGGCCCAGGAGCAGCCCGCCCAGCGCGCCGCCCCATACCATCGGGTTATCCATGTTCGTCTCCGGACCCCCGGCACCCGGCCGGCCCGCCCCGGGCCGGGGCGCCAAAAAAATCCCCGCCGAAATGCCGTGAGGTCATGAGTTCTTGAGACCCGGCAAGCCAGGTGGGTCGTCCTTACGACCGGGTCGGTCCACCCCGCGGCGTGCCGCCGCGGGGCTCGACGTCGCCGGACACCGGACAACCCTGAACTCTTAATGTTGGCTCAAAAACAACATCAACCAAACACGGGCACGGCAGGGATTCTCTTGCTGCTGCGGATCCGAGGCGGCGATGCGGTGGGCGCCCTCCCCTGGGTCTACGCGCGTTCCTGGAGGCACGCCTCCAGGGCGGAATTCATCTGAGCGGTCCGCGCTTCCAGCTCCCGCAAGAACCGGTCGCGCTGGGCGCGCTCCTTGAACAGCTCGTCGGCGATGTTGAGGGAGGCCAGGATGGCCACCTTGCTCAGCGACGCCACCGGCATCTTCTCGATCACCTCGCGCATCTTGCGATCCACGTAGCCGGCGACCCCGCTGATGTAGTCGTGGTCGGCTTCGCCCTTGATCGTGTAGCTGTGGCCGAAGATCTCCACCTGGACGACGTTCTTGGTGTCCATCGGGTCCCCCGGACCGCCACTCACGCTCCCTGCCCCGCGTGGGGCGACGCCCCCGCCCGTGGGGGCGCTCCCCTCCCGTGCGGCCGTGCCGGCCCCACGGGCGCTCTACGCGTCGAGGCCCTCCAGCTTCTTGAGCAGCCCTTCGACGCGCGTGGCCACCTCGCGACGCTCCGCCTGCCATTCGCGTTGCTCCCTGCGCAGCTGGCCGAGCTCGGCGAGCATCGCGGGCACGTCGTGGCCCTGAATCTTCTGTTCCAGCTCCTGGAGCCGAGCGCGCAAGCCGTCGCGCTCGCGCTCCAGCCCTCCCTTTTCCTCCTTGAGCTGCTGGATGGTCGCGGTGGCCTTCTCCACGCGCTGGGCCAGCAGGTCGAGGTCCGTCTGCATCAGGGTGGTCATGGTGCTTTCTCGCGCAGCCGCCCGCCGCACTCGCTCGCGACCGCGGCTGCCATCCGTCTCTGGATCTCCTCGACTTCGGAATCGGTCAGCGTGCGCTCCTCGTGGCCGAACTGCAGCGCGAAGGCGAGGCTGCGCGTGCCCTCGGGCGTCCCCGCGCCCGCGTAGACGTCGAACAGCTCCAGCCCGCGCAGCCGGGCGCCGCCCTCGCGCTTCAGCACGCGCTCCACGTCCGCATAGGGGACGGGATGCGGGACGAAGAAGGCGAGGTCGCGCCGCACCGGCGGGAAACGGCCCGGCAGGCGCGCCGCGGCCGTGGGGGCGCCGGCGAGGAGTGGGTCCAACCGCATCAGGCCGAGGTGAACCGGGACCTCGATGTCCCAGGTGTCCAGCCAGCGGGGAGCCAGGACACCGCTCCATCCAATGCGCGAACCCCGGCTCGCAACTTGCGCGCTCGCACCGGGTTTCCAGCCTGGTCCAGAATAGGCGCGCCACTCGGGCGTGTCAACGCGCATTTCCTCGAGCGCGCCCTCCCACGCCCCCTTGGCGTCGAAGAAGTCGGCGGCGGCCTGGGCCGCGTCGTGGGCGTGGGCGAAGCGCCGGCCGGTGAGCGCGGCGCACAGGTAGAGCGGTTCCTCCACCGCGCGCTTCCCGTCGCCCTCGCCGGGGGCCCAGCGGAAGCCGGCGCCGATCTCGAAGAGCCGCACCGACTCCTGGCCCTGGCGCAGGTTGTGGGCGAGGGCGCGCATCAGCCCCGCCGCCGGGTTGGGGCGCAAGAACGCCGACTCGCGGCTCAAGGGATTGGCGAGCGCCACCACGGCCGCGGGCGGGTCCTCGCCGAGCGCGGCGGCCGCCTGGGCCTCGGCTTCCGAAACCAGGCTGGTGGTCCAGGCCTCGACGAAGCCGCGCCCGAGCAGGGCGCGCCGCGCGGCCTCCACCAGCCGCTCGCGCGGCGTGCGGTGCGCCACGGCGCCCCGCAGCTCGGGCATGGGCTCCGGGATGGCGTCGTAGCCGTGGGCGCGGACCACCTCCTCGATCACGTCCTCCTCCCGCTGCACGTCGCGGCGCCAGGAGGGCGGCGTGACCACCAGCCGGCCGCCGTGCTCGACCACGCTGAAGCCCAGCGAGCGCAGGTGGCGCGCCTGGGTCTCGGCCGGGATGGAGATGCCCAGCAGCGCGTCGCAGCGCTCGGGGCGGAGCCGCACCGGCTCGGCGCGCCGGGCCGTAGCGTGGTGCTCGGCCGCCGCCTCCGGGCGCGCCGCGGGGCAGAACTCGCGCATCAGCTCCAGGAAGCGCGCGGTCGCTGTGGGGCCGATCTGCGGGTCCACCCCCCGGTCGAAGCGCCGCGAGGCCTCGCTCGCCAGGCCCAGCCTCACCACGCCGCGCCGCACCCGCGCCGGGTCGAAGGTGGCGCACTCCAGGAGCAGGCGCGTGGTGACGGATGTCACCTCGCTGTCCTCCCCGCCCATGATCCCGGCGATCGCCACCGGGCGCTGCGCGTCGGCGATCACCAGGATCTCGGGATCCAGCGTGCGCGTCTTCCCGTCCAGGGTGCGGATGCCCTCCCCCGCGCCGGCCCGGCGCACCCGGATGGCCGGCCCCTTCAGGCGCTCCAGGTCGAAGGCGTGCAGGGGCTGGCCGTACTCGAACATGACCAGGTTGGTGGCGTCCACCACGTTGTTGACCGAGCGCACCCCCATGGCCTCCAGGCGTCGCACCGCCCAGCGCGGCGAGGGCCCCACCTTCACGTCCTCCACCACCTGCGCCAGGTAGCGCGGGCAGCCCTCCTCGTCCTCGACCTCCAGGTCGAAGTGCCCGGCGGTCTTCCACGGCAGGTTCAGGCGCTTGATGCCGGTCTCGGTCCAGCGCGCGCCCGCGAACGCCGCCACCTCCCGCACCAGGCCCAGGACGGACTGCCCGTCCCCGCGGTTGTAGAACACCTCCAGGTCCAGCACGGTCTCGGGCCCGCCCAGCAGCACCTCGAGCGGCGTGCCGGGCACGAACGGGCCGCGGTCGCCGAGCAGGTCGGGGAGCGAGACGATCCCCTGGTGGTCGTCCGCCAGCTCCAGCTCGCGCGCCGAGCACAGCATGCCCTGCGACTCCTCGCCGCGGATGCGGGCCTTCTGGATCACGGTGCCGCCGGGCAGGCGCGCGCCCACGGTGGCCAGCGGGGCCACCATGCCGGGGTGCACGTTGGGCGCGCCGCACACCACGCGCACCACCTCGCCGCCCCCGTCCACCCGGCAGAGGGTCAAGCGGTCGGCGTTCGGGTGCTTCTCCACCTCCAGCACGCGGGCCACCACGATGCCGGCGTAGGAGTGCCCCACCGTCTCGATGGCCTCGAGCTTGAAGCCGCGCCGGTCGAGCTCGGCAGCGATGGCCCCGGCGTCGAGGTCGGTGTCCAGGAACTCGCGCAGCCAGGAGACCGGGAGCCTCATGTCAGAACTGCCCCAGGAACCGCACGTCGTTCTCGAGCAGCAGGCGGATCTCGGGGACGCCGTAGCGCAGCATGGCCATGCGGTCCAGTCCCATCCCGAAGGCGAAGCCGGTGACTTCCTGGGGGTCGTAGCCCACCGCCTCGAACACCGCCGGATGGATCATCCCCGCGCCCAGGCCCTCGATCCAGCCCGTGCCCTTGCAGACCTTGCAGCGGCCCCCACCCTGTGCCTCCGGGAGGCGGCCGGAGCCGCCGCACTGGAAGCAGGAGAAATCCAGCTCCGCCCCGGGCTCGACGAAGGGGAAGAAGGAGGGCCGGAAGCGGGTGCGGACCTGACCGCCGAAGACGCCGCGCACCAGGGCGGCGAGCGTGCCGCGCAGGTCGGCCAGCGAGACGCCGGCCGCCACGAACAGGCCGTCCATCTGGTGGAACTGGTCGCTGTGGGTGGCGTCCACCGCCTCGGCCCGGTAGACGCGGCCCGGGAACACCAGCCGCAGCGGCGGCCGGCGCTCCTTCATGGCGCGCACCCAACCCGGCGAGGTGTGGGTGCGCAGCAGCAGGCCGCCTTCCAGGAAGTAGGTGTCGTGGGCCTCGCGCGCCGGATGCTCGGGCGGGAAGTTGAGGCTCCCGAAGTTGTGCCAGTCGTCCTCGACCTCGGGGCTGTAGTAGGCGGAGAAGCCCATGCCGTGGGCCACGTCGAGCAACTCGTCTTGGAGCAGGGCCAGCACGTGGCGCCGCCCCACCCAGGGCCGGCGGCCCGGGAGCGTGACGTCCAGCTCCTGCGCTGCGCCGCGCTCGCCCAGCGCCTGCAGCTCGGCGCGGCGGGCCTCCTCCACCTCCTGCAGCCAGCGCTTGAGCAGGTTGAGGCCCCGGCCCCGCCGCTTCTTCTCCTCCAGCGGAAGCCCGGGGAGCGCGGCCAGCAGCTGGGTGACCACGCCGCGCTCGCGCCCCAGCAGGGCGACGTGCCGCTCGTGCAGGGCGGCGCCGTCGGGGGCGCCCGCCAGCACCTCGGCGCCCCGCTGGTAGAGCGCGGCCAGCTCCTGGGCGAGCGCGCGCAGCTCCGCCACCCGCTGCGTGTGGCCGGGGGTCAGACGAGCCGGGTCCGCGCCGCTCCAGGAAGGGTCGAGCGCGCGCCCCAGATCCACGCTCACGGCGCCGCTACGCCACGGCCTGCTTGGCCATCTCCGCCAGGCGCGTGAAGGCCGCGCTGTCCGCCACCGCCAGGTCGGCGAGCCACTTGCGGTTGACCTCGACCTGGGCCCTCTTGAGCCCGGCGATGAGCGCGCTGTAGGAAAGCCCGTTCAGCCGCGCCGCCGCGTTGATGCGGGTGATCCACAGCCTGCGGAAGTCGCGCTTGCGGCGGCGGCGGTGGGCATAGGCGAACTGCCCGGCGCGCATCACGGTCTGGCGCGCGGTCTTGAACAGCTTGCGCCGCCCCCCATAGTTGCCCTTGGCCGCCTTGAGGATCTTGCGGCGCCGGGCGCGGCCCGGGACGACGGTCTTTACGCGTGGCATGGGACGTCTCCTCGTTCAGGCCCCGGGTTCCCCCCGGGGCGCAGGGACTCGACTCGGGACGCGGCCTAACGCAGGCCGAGCAAGCGCAGCGCGCGGGTGGCGTCGGCCGAGGTGAGCAGCGCGTTGCCGCTCAGCCGCCGCTTGCGGGTGCGCGACTTGGCCAGCGCCTTGTGCCGCGTGCCGGTCTTGCGCCGGCTCACCTTGCCGCTGCCGGTGAGGCGCAGGCGCTTGGCCGCGGACCGGTTGGTCTTGAGCTTCGGCATGTCTCTCCTCTCGTCGGGGGCGGGTCGCGCCGTCGCTAGCTCGCCGCCTCCGGCTGCACCTGGGCCCGGGCGCCCGACCGGGAGGGCCTGGGCATCACGATGACCACCAGCGTCCGGCCTTCCGAGCGCGGCGTGGTCTCGGCCACCCCCACGTCGGCCACCGAGGCCAGGGCTCGCTCGATGAGCTTGTGGCCCAGCTCCTGGTGGGCCACCTCGCGCCCCCGGAACGTGATCGTGAACTTCACCTTGTTGCGCTCCTGCAGGAACTCGCGGGCGTGCCCGATCTTGAAGTTGTAGTCGTGGTCCTCGATCTTGGGCCGCATCTTGATCTCTTTGAGCTGCACCACGTGCTGCTTCTTCTTGGCCTTGCGTGCGCGGCGGTTCTGCTCGTACTTGAACCGGCCGTAGTCCATGATGCGGCAGACCGGCGGCCGCGCCGTGGGTGAAACCTCCACCAGGTCCAACCCCTTCTCCTGTGCCAGGGCGAGCGCCTCGCGCACGGGAAGGATGCCGACCTGTGTACCGTCGTCGCCGATCACCCGGACTTGCGGGACGCGGATGCGCTCGTTCACCCGCGCGTCCGTGCTCTTGGCTATGGTAATGGTGCGCACCTCCTGTTCGGGCCGAAGGGCCCAGGTTTCGGCCGGCCGCCGCCCGGATGCGAAAAGGGCCGGGCGGGGCCTCCGGATGAGGAAACCCCGCCCGACCCTAGCGGTCGCTCGCTGCGACGCCCTGCGAGGGGCGCACGATCCAGACCCTTGAGCAAGGCCACGCGGGCCCGCGGGGGTGAGAAGCGCGGGGCTTCTGCTTGAACGGGCGGCAGTCTAGCCGGGGCAACGCCTTGGCGCAAGGGGATTTCCTCGGGCCGGCCTGGGCCGCGGTTTGACAGCGACCCAAGGGCCTCCTAGCTTACGCCGCCGTCCGGCCGCGGCAGGGTGCTGCTCGAGAGAGGAGGAGCGTCATGAAGAGGTTCTTCTGCGGCGTCGTTGTGGTCTTGATGATGGGCGGCACGGCGAGCGCCTGGGCCTTGAGCAAGGGCGAGTCCATGCTGGCGGTGGGGCTGGGCAACACCGAGGGATCGTTCGTGAACCCGCTGCGTACGGCGGGCTACCTGAGCCAGGACACCGGCGACCCCAGCGACCAGATCGTGGTGCAGGGCGAGTACTGGTACCTGTTCAGCGACGACTACGCGGTGAACGTCTCCTATGGCTACGGCTTCAACAGCATGAAGGCCGAGCCCCGCTCGACCGCCCCGGCCAACTCGCCGGATCAGAAGTTCAGCAGCAGCTCCTTCATGGTGCGCGTGGGCGGCGACCGCGTGGGCCAGGTGGGCGAGCGCTTCACGCTGTTCATGGGTCCCGGCGTCGAGTTCTGGAGCGGCAAGACCGAGTTCGAGGACGTCTACGGCACCACGCCGCCGGACAACGACGTCGAGAGCGAGACCGTGACCCGCTGGGGCCTGAGCGGGCGCATCGGCGGGGTGATGAAGCTCTCGAACGCGGTCGGGCTGGTCGGCCACATCGGGCACGGCATCGCTTACGCCAGCGCCGAGGAGAGCGGCTCCAAGCTCACTTGGTGGGACAGCGGCTTCCGTGCCTTCGGCGGCGTGGTGCTCACCTTCGGGGGCTACGCGCAGTAGCCCGCACCGCTGTCGAGCTGCAGCCCCGCCGTGGAGGTGCGCGGCGGGGCCGCGTGACCGTACGGCGAGATGCCGCGGATCCAGCGGGCCCCGTGCGGGCCCTTGCTCGCCTCCGAGGCACGCCGTCAATGCGCCGGGACCTGCCGGATCCTTCCGGGGATCCCCTGCCCCGCCGGCATCGGTCACGCCCGGGGTTGCCGCGTTGCTTCCTGCAAGGCCGATACTTGCACCGCAGAAGCAAGCGCGCGGGAGCCGGTTACCTCCGGTACCGATCCTTCAGGCCTCTCCAGGAATCGCGCGGCAGGGACACGGGACCCGCACGGAACATGCTCCCAGCGCGGGTCCACGGCGGTTGCCCGTTGTCCCGGCTGACGTATACGTCCCCGTCAGCAGTGATGGCCGCGGCGATGCCGCTGCTGTTCACGAACCCGACGACCGGAGCAGTAGCGCCCTGCCCTGCGAAGATGTTGGTCAGGCGGGTCCAGGGTGGCTCGCCCGTGTTGGACTCATGTAGACGTCGCCATCAGCCGTCATGGCCAGCACGAGCCCGCCGTTGACCGAAACGCCGACGACGGGGCTGTCCGGCGCTTGTGTCGTAGCCTTGATCAAGCGTGGCTCGATTGAGAGGAGGAGCAGAAGGACCTCTAGGGCTGCGAGGCGGATTCGGCGCGCCATGGCGGCCTCCCCGCTGGTGAGCCGGCCGGGCGGGCGCGTTGCGGCGGCGGACGGCTCAACATGCTCGGATCTTCCCCCGCGCCCGCATTGGACGGGACCAGCAGGCTCCGGGGTTCTCGTCCGGCCCCTCCCGACGGTGTTCCGCGCAGGAGGGCATACCTTGGTTGCCGGCGGGGCCGACGTCGGGGGAGGGACCTCTCTGGGGGCCAACCACGAGGCGGGCCAGCCGCCCCAGCACCGACCTCGAGCGGGCCGCGTGCCTCACCCGGGCAAGCAGCTCGACGGCCGGCGGCGCTCCGGCCAGCCGCCCGCCCCCTACCCCCTCCGCTCCCGCGTCTCCTGCTGCACCCGCGCCAGGAGCTCCTCCCGCGTCATGGCGGGGAGCTGCCCCTGGCCCTTGCGGCGCGGCGCCACCGTGCCGGCCTCGGCCTCGCGCGGGCCCACCACCACCATGTAGGGGATCTTCTGCAGCTCGGCGTCGCGGATCTTGGCGTTGAGCTTGTCGTCGCGCAGGTCCGCCTCCACCCGCACGCCGCCCTCCCGCAGCAGCCGCGCGGTGTCCGCGGCGTAGTCGTAGGCCCTGGGGTTGGCCGGGATCACCACCGCCTGCACCGGCGCCACCCACACCGGGAACTCGCCGGCGGTGTGCTCGATGTAGATGCCCACGAAGCGCTCCAGCGAGCCGAACAGCGCGCGGTGCACCATGGCCGCCTCGTGCTCCTTGCCGTCCGGCCCAACGTAGCCCACCTGGAAGCGCTTGGGGAGGTTGAGGTCCACCTGGATGGTGGGGCACTGCCATTCGCGGCCCAGCGCGTCGCACAGCTTGACGTCGATCTTGGGGGCGTAGAAGGCTCCGCCGCCCTCGTCCACTTGGTAGGCGATGCCGCGCCGCTCGAGCGCGGTGCGCAGCGCCGCGGTGGCGAAGGCCCACTCCTCGTCGCTGCCCAGGTACTTCTCCTTGGGCCGGGTGGCCAGGTAGGCGGTGTAGCTGTAGCCGAAGGTCTTCAGCAGCAGGTCCATGAGGTCCAGGATGCCCTCGACCTCGGACTCCAGCTGCTCGCGCGTGCAGAAGATGTGCGAGTCGTCCACGGTGAAGCCGCGCACCCGGTCCATGCCGTGCAGCACACCGCTGCGCTCGTAGCGGTAGACCGTGCCCAGCTCGGCCAGGCGGATGGGCAGCTCGCGGTAGCTGTGCTTGCGGGTCTGGTAGATCATGATGTGCTCGGGGCAGTTCATGGGCTTCACCCGGTAGGGCTGCCCGTCAACGTCCATGGGCGAGTACATCACGTCGGCGTAGTTCTCCAGGTGCCCCGAGATCTCGAACAGCTTCTCGCTGGCGATGTGCGGGGTGTAGACCAGGTGGTAG
>JBBIHL010000049.1:0-11312 GCA_037447075.1 Candidatus Eiseniibacteriota bacterium
CGAGCAGCGCCTCGCGCGCCTCCCGCGCGTGGGCCGGGTTCACGGGCTCCGCCACGCCCGCCACCACGCCGGCCTCCTCGAGCGCCTCGCGCACGGCGCACGCCCGCATCCAGCGAGCCGGGCCCTCGGGGACTCCCTCCATCTCGACCCGCATGTCCCCGGGATGCAGCTTCCCGCCCAGGAACGACTGGAAGCCGGGCTGGTAGCCCACCTGGTCGCCGCGCCGCACCCAGTAGACCTCGGGGTCGTGGGGGTGGCGCAGCAGCACGATGACGGCGGCGTCCTTGAGGGGTGCGCTCACGCGTGGCTCCGGCTACGACGAAGGCGGCGGCCGTGGGGGCTGCCGCCGAGTGTAATCGCCGCGCCGCGGATCGCGCTACGCCGCCCGGGCGGCCACGGACTTCACCGCCCGGCGCAGGATCTCGATCCCCTCGGCGATCTCCGGCTCGGTGATGTCGAGGGGCGGGCGGAAGCGCAGGGTCTGCGCGCCGGATCCCAGCAGCACCGCGCCCTCCTCGAACACCCGGGCCGCCAGGGCATCCCGCGTCGCCCCGTCCGGGGCGTCAACGGCGCACATCAGCCCGCGGCCCCGGGCGTTGTGCAGCACGCCCGGGAACTCCTCCTGCAGGGCCTCGAGCCCGCGCAGCAGGACCGGGCCGGTGCGGGCGGCGCGCTCCACCAGCTTCTCCTCCTCCATGATCTCCAGGTAGCGCTGGCAGCGCACCATGTCCACCAGGTTCCCGCCCCAGGTCGAGTTGAGCCGCGAGGAGACGTGGAAGACGTTGTCGGGCTCGTCGTCAATGCGCGGGCCGGCCATCATGCCGCACACCTGGGTCTTCTTGCCGAAGCCGACGAAGTCCGGCTTCACGTCGAAATGCTGGTGGGCCCACATGCGGCCGGTGAGCCCCAGGCCCGCCTGCACCTCGTCGAACACCAGCATGGCCTCGTTCTCGTCGGCCAGCTGGCGCAACGCGCGCAAGAACTCGCCGCGGAAGTGGTTGTCGCCGCCCTCGCCCTGGATGGGCTCGATGATGATGGCGGCGATGTCGTCCCGGCGCTCGGCGAAGGCCTGCTTGATCTGGCGGATGCTCTCGGCCTCGGACTTCTGCACCCGGGCCAGCTCGTCCTCGGTCACGGGGAAGCGCAGCTTGGGGTTGTCCACCCGCGGCCAGTCGAACTTCGGGAAGTACTGGTACTTGCGCGGGTCGGCGGTGTTGGTGAGCGAGAGCGTGTAGCCCGAGCGGCCGTGGAAGGCCTCGCGGAAGTGGAGCACCTGGTGCCCCTTCTCGTGCGGGTGGCCCTTCCGGAAGTTGCGGCGCACCTTCCAGTCGAAGGCCGCCTTGAGCGCGTTCTCGACGCCCAGGGTCCCGCCCGCCACGAAGAAGACGTGCGGCAGGTAGTCGGGCATGGCCAGGCGCGCGAAGGCGTCCACGAACTCGGCCATCTCCACCGTGTAGATGTCCGAGTTGGTGGGGTTCACCAGCGCCGCTCGCTGCAGCTTGGCGAGGAAGTCGGGCTCGCGCAGTCTGGGGTGGCCGAGGCCCACCGGCACGGTGGCGAAGAAGGAGAACAGGTCCAGGTAGGCGCGACCGCGCCGGGCGTCCCACAGGCGGCGGCCGTGGCTCCTCTCGATGTCGAGCACCATGGCGAAGCCGTCGGCCAGCATGTGGCGGGCCAGCACGCCGTGCACGTCGGCCGGGGTGATGCGGGGGGTGGTGGTCGTCCGGTTCATGGCAAGTCTCCTTCCGCGCCGGTCGGCACGTAGCGTTCTTCCTTCGACGTCGAGAGCACGATCACGGTACGCGTCTGGCGGACACCCTCCATGGAGTTGAGCTTGTGGATGAGCAGCCGCTGCAGCGACTCGATGTCGCGCGCGCGCACCTTGAGCAGCACCGAGAACTCCCCGGTGATGTGATGGCACTCCTGGACCTCGTGGAGCCGGCTGATCTCCTCGATGAAGGCGGGCTCGAAGCGCGGGTGCTCGATGAATACCTCGATGAAGGCCGCCACCTGCGAGCCGAGCGCGTGGGGGTCCACCAGCGCCGCGTAGCGGCGCACCACGCCGGCGTGCTCCAGCTTGCGCAGGCGCTCGTTCACCGCGGCGGTCGAGAGCCCCACCCGGCGGGCGATCTCGGCCTGGGGCAGCTTGGCGTCGCGCTGCACCAGGGCCAGGATGCGCCGGTCCTTCTCGTCCAGGACCATGGATACGTTCGTCAGAGTGGCCATCACCCGGTATTATATTCGACAGAATGACCATTTGTCTAAACAATATTCAGCACGGCCCGCTTTGCCAACGCCGCGTCGCCGAGGCGCCCCCCCTCCACCGCATTCCATTGAGGCTCAATGGGATAGCCTTCGGGCCGTCACCGCTTCCCGGTCTCCTCACCGGGCTGTGCTAAGCTGCACGACCTCATGATCGCGGCGATTGACCTGGAAGGAGTGCTCGCCCCGGAGATCTGGCCGCTGCTCGGGGTCCAGTTCGGCGTGCCGGACCTCAAGCTCACCACGCGCGACCTCGGCGACTTCGAGGAGCTGATGCACCGGCGCGTCTCCGCGCTGGACAAGGCGGGAGTGCGCCTGGCCGACCTGCAGCGCGTGGCGCACGCGGTGGAGCCGTTCCTGGGAGCGCGCGAGTTCCTGGAACGCCTGCACGCCTTCGCCCAGGTGCTCATCATCTCCGACACCTTCCACGAGTTCTCCGACCCGCTGGTGCGGAAGCTGGGCGGCTACAACCTGTTCGCCAACCGCTTCGAGGTGGACGCCTTCGGGCGCATCGTGGGCTTCAAGCTGCGCATCCGGGGCAAGAAGGAGAAGATCGTGGACGGCATGAGGAGCGCCGGGTTCCAGGTGGCGGCCATGGGCGACAGCCTCAACGACGCCACGTTGCTGGCCCACGCCGACTACCGCATCCTCTACCGGCCAGTGTCCGTCCTGCGCGAGCAGTTCCCCCAGGCCGCCGTCGCCAACGACCTGGACACCGCGCTCGCCCTCCTGCAGGAGATGGCCCGCGCGGAGCGCGACGGCAACGGGCCCTAGCGCGGCCGGGCCGAGCCCGGCCTCTAACCGCCGCCGGCGACTCGCTGGGCGTATTCCAGGAGCGGCGCGGGATCGGACAGGTCGGCCAGCAGCAGGTCGGGGCCGTGGGTCGCGAGCTGCTCGGCCGTCACCCCGCCGGTCGCGACCGCCACGACGCGCGCCCCGGCCGCCCTCGCGCACTCGATGTCGAGGTGGGTATCCCCCACCACGATGGCGCGGTCCGCCGGCAGGCCGTGACGCTCCGCCGCCCGCCGCACCGCCAGGCGGGCGAGGGCATTGCGGTCGGGCGCCTCCTCGCCGAAGGTCCCCCAGGAGAAGCGGCGCTCCAGGCCGAACCGGGCCAGCTTCACGTGCGCCACCCGGGAGAGGTTGCCGGTGAGGAGCGCGGCCTCGAGCTCGTCGCGGCCCTCCAGGGCGTCGAGCACCTCGGGAACGCCGGGCAGCAGCCGCCCGCGCGGCGGGACGAACAGCCGCTGCATGTGGAGGACCAGCGCGTCCCAGAAGCGGGACTCGTCGCCGTCCCGGAACGTGAGGCCGCGCCGCCCGAGGATGTCGGCCACGATCAGGGGCTCGGTGCGGCCGGCGAACTCGACGCCCTTGAGATCGTCCTCGACGCCGAGGATGTCGCGCACGGCGCAGGAGAACGCCTCGCGGGCCACGCCGCCCGTCACCAGCAGCGTTCCGTCTATGTCGAAGAAGAGCAGGGCCCGCACAGCCGCCATCGGTCGCTCCCGAACGCGCGGCGCGTCCGGCCGAGCTTGCAGGCACGCCGCCGATCGGCCATGCTAGCACGGCCGATGCGCCGAATCCTGCCGCTGCTGGCCGGCATGGCCGCGCTGGCGGCCCCCGCCCACGGCCAGGCCATGCACGCCCGCGTCGAGCCCGACACGCTGGCCGCCGACGAGGGCTTCCAGTGGTCCGTGGTCTTCCACGTCGAGAATCCCACCGACCGCGGCCTCTACCTGGACAGCGTGGTCGTCGAGATCGCCGACCGCGACTCGGGTCGCACCGGCGCCGAGCGCGTGAGCCGCCGGTCGGTGGCCCCGCTGGTCCGCTCGCTCTCGGCGGGAGAGACCTCCAGCCAGTCCTTCACCACCTCGGCCACCTGCGAGCGGGGCGAGCTGCGCCTGCTGGCCTGGGGCCACGACGGCGAGAACCGCAAGGTCCAGGCCCGCGCCGTGGCGAGCCTCGGGCCCGGCTCGTTCTCGCGGGCGCACCCCTCGCGCTTCTTCGAGAGCGCCGGGGAGCGCTGCGAGTACGTGATCGTGGAGCCCGACAGCGCCCCGGCGGGCGGGGCGCCGGCGGTGCTGCTCATCCACGGTCTCGGCGCCCACGCCCGCACCCTGCTGCCGCGCGCGCGCCTGCTGGCCCGGCGGGGGTTCGTGGTCATGGCCGTGAGCCAGCGGGGCTACGGGCTCTCGGGTGGCCAGCCCGACTTCGCGGGCCCGGCTACGCTCCAGGCCCTGTCGGACGCGGTGGACCTCCTGCGCCGGCAGCCCGGGGTGGACTCCAGGCGCATCGGGGTCTGGGGCCTCTCGCACGGCGCCGGCTGCGCCCTGGGCCTCGCCGGGCGGTGCCGCGACCTGGCCGCGGTCGTCGCCCAGGCCGGGAGCTACGATCTTTGGGCCACCTACCGGCTCGGCCAGGCCCCCGGGCTCCGCGAGGCCATCCTGGCCCAGGCCGGCCGGGACAGCGCCGCGTGGCGCGCGCGCTCCCCGCTGCTGTGGTCCGAGCCCCTCCGCGCTCCGCTGCTCATCCTCCACGGCGAGCGGGACGAGCGGGCGCCGCCCGGCCCGGCGCATGCCCTCTACGAGCGGCTCCGAGAGGCAGGGCAACCCGTCGAGGCGCGCTTCTTCCCGCAAGGGCGCCACGAGCTGCCCCAGGGGGCGGTCAACGCGGCCGCCTTCGAGTTCCTGGAGAAGCGGCTCAAGCGGTAGTCGAGCAGCGGCGGCCCTCGGGGCCACGCTCTCGGTCGTGGTAGAATCGTCCACCAGCGACCACTCGGAGGATTCATGCGTCTGCGCCCGGGGCCCGCCGTCGCGCTGGCCCTCCTGCTTTCGTCACCCCCCGCCGCGCCCGCCTCCCTCCCCCGCCAGAGCCTGATCGAGGTCGCCACTACCCGCCCCTCGGACCTGGACCGGGTTCTCGAAGCCGGGCTCGACGTCATCGAGGTGAAGGGAGGCCACCTGCGCCTCCTGGCCTTCCCCCAGGACGAGGCCCGTCTCACGGCGATGGGCCTCGCCTTTCGCACCCTCGACCCCGACCCCGCCGCCACCGCGACGGCACGCAGCCGCGCGGACATGCAGCGCCTGGGCCGCCCCTGGCGGCTTCCCCGGCTGGGCGCGCGCCCCGTGGCGGCGACGGCTCCGATCGGGCAGGGCAGCATGGGGGGCTTCTGGACCAACGACGAGGTCCGCAGCTTCCTGGACTCGCTGGTGGCCGACGACCCGCAGAACCTGGTCGCCGACCGGCTCGATACCATCGGCTACTCGTATCGTGGGCGACCCGTCCTGGGGCTCCTGCTCGGCAAGCAGGACGGCGGGCTCGCCACGCGCCCGGCTGCGTTCTACAACGCCCTCACCCACGCCCGCGAGCCGCAGGGCATGCAATCGTTGCTCTACTTCGCTCACTGGCTGCTCTCGCGCTACGGCTCGGACCCGGAGGCCACCTACCTGCTGGACCACCGGCGCATCTACCTGTGTCCGGTGGTGAACCCGGACGGCTACGCGATCAACGAGAGCCTGCTGGTCGCCAACGGCGCCTTCGGGATGTGGCGCAAGAACGCCCGTGACAACGACGAGGACGGCGTCATGGACATCTACCCGGCGGGCGACGGCGTGGACCTGAACCGGAACTACGGCTATCAGTGGGGGCTCGACAACGTGGGCTCCAGCCCCAATCCGCCCTCCGAGATCTACCGGGGCGCGTTCCCGTTCTCGGAGCCCGAGACCGGGGTGCAGCGCGCGCTGGTCGACGCCCTGCAGCCCCGGTCCGGGCTCTCCTTCCACACCTTCGGCGACTACTTCATCTTCCCCTGGGGCTACACGCCGGCCGGCCCGCCCGACTCCACCGACTTCTTCGACTGGAGCCTGGAGGCCACCGCCACCAACCACCTGATCCTGGGGCAGGCGCCGCGCACGCTGTATCGGGTGAACGGCGAGTTCAACGACTGGGTCTACGGGGAGACCGGCGAGAAGCCGCGCGGCTTCACCTGGACGCCCGAGGTGGGCAACGGCAACGACGGCTTCTGGCCGCCGCCGAGCCGCATCCTGCCGCTGGCCGAGGAGCTGCTGCGCCCGTGCACGGTGGCCGCCTACGTGGCGGGGGCCTGGGTGCGGGTGCTCGAGGTGCGGTTTCCCGCGGGACCCCTCTGCGCGGGCGGCAACGCCCCGGTCGTGGTGCTGGTGCGGAACAAGGGCGTGGGCCAGGGCACCGGGCCCGGCCTAGTCGGCACCGTGACGCCGCTGGGCGCCGGGGTCTCGGCCGTGCAGGCCACGGTCGGCTACCCCGGAATCCCGCCGCGCAGCAACGGCGCGCCGACCGGCGGGGCCGGCTTCACCCTGGCCGCCGACGACACGGTTACCCCGGGGCGGAAGGTTCCCATCCAGGTGGACTTCACCACGCCGGCCGGGTTCTTCTCGCGCGACACCTTCGAGGTGGTGGTGGGGGTCCCCACCGTGGTCTTCAGCGACAACGCGGACGCCGGCCCCGGCAACTGGTCGCTCGGGACCTGGGCCATCGAGAACAACGACCCTGACCACCCCAGCCCACACTTCAGCGACAGCCCCGTGGTGCCGGTCAGCAACCCGCGCGGCTTCTACGCCAACAACGCCAACAACGTCCTGCTGCTCACGCCCCCGCTGAACTTGAGCGCCGGCGTGCACGCCTACGCCGAATACACGGCCCGCTGGGCGCTGGAGCAGGACTACGACGCCTGCATCGTGGAGGCCAGCCTGGACGGCGCCACCTGGACCCCGGTGGCCGGGCGCTATACCAAGGCCGGCTCGTCGGTGGGCGGCAGCACCCAGCTCCCTGGCCAGCCCCTCTACGACTGCATCAACTACCTCTGGAAACCGGACCGGCTGGACCTCTCGCCCTTCACCGGTCCGGCGGCCGGCGGCGTGCGCTTGCGGTTCCGGGTGCGCAGCGACGTGGACAAGAACTTCGACGGTTTCCGCTTCGACGACCTGCGCGTGGTGGTCTACGACCCGCTGGCGCAACCGCTGCCGGTGAGCGTGGGCGGCATTGACCCCGGCACGCTGGCCCTCGCCGCACCGTCACCCAACCCGGCGCGCGGCGGAGCCACGTTCCAGTTCCGCCTGCCGCCCGGAGCGGGCGCCGCGCGCCTGGAGCTCCTCGACCTCCAGGGCCGTCGGGTACGGCTGCTGGCCGAGGGCGCCCTCGCCCCGGGCCCGCACCGCCTGGACTGGGACGGGCGCGACGGGGGGGGCCGGCCGGTGCCGAGCGGTGTCTATCTCGCGCGGCTCGTGGGCCCGGCCGGAACCGCGAGCGTGCGGCGCTTCGCCGTGATCCGGTAACCCGAGGCCTACCGCGGCGCGTGGTAGAGCCGGTCCGGCTCCCCCCTCTCCCAGGGCCGGTAGGCGAGCGCGAACCTCACCCGCTCCATCAGCGGCGGGTGGGTGTAGAGCCAGGCGCGGATGAAGGGGTTCGGCTCCGGGTCGCTCTTGTTCTGCAGCCCCAGCTTGAGGAACGCCCCGGCCCCCGCCTCGTTCAGCTGCGTCACCTCCAGGCCGAAGACGTCGGCCTCGTGCTCGATGTAGCGCGAAAAGCCGTTGGTCAGGGGCTGGGCCAGGAACACCACCAGCCCGACCGCCCCGAGCAGCAGGGGCATGGACGCCAGGTCGCCGATCTCCCCGAACCCCCAGCGCGGGCCGAAGCGCGCCAGGAGGCCCTCCAGGCCGCGGTTGAGCGCGAAGTAGATGACGCTCAGCAGCACCCAGTAGAAGACGATCCCCTTCCAGATGTGGAGCAGCCGGTAGTGCCCCATCTCGTGGCCCATCACGAACAGGATCTCGCCCTCGCTCATGCCCTTGAGGGTGGTGTCCCACAGCACGATGCGCTGGGTCTCGCCGAAGCCGCTCACGTAGGCGTTGAACTTCTTGGTCTGGCGGCTCTTGTCCACCTCGTAGACCTTGCGCCCGGGGATGCCCGCCTTCTCGGCCAGGGCGACGATCTTCTGCCGCAGCGCCTGGTCGTGCAGCGGCGTGAACCGGTTGAACGCCGGCTCGATCACCACCGGCGTGATCACCACCGAGAGGACCAGCAGCGGCAGCGTGCCCAGCGAGAGGGGCAGCCACCAGCGCCGGGGGCTCTTGCGCAGCGCGCCGTAGGCCAGGTAAGCGACGGGCACCAGCCCGAGCAGGGCGATGGTGATCATGAGGCCCTTGAGCTCGTCGGTGGCCCACTCCCCGAAGCTCTGGTTGGAGAGGTTGAACTGGTGCTCCAGCGCGAAGCCCGTGTAGTAGGAGAGCGGGAAGGTCAGCACCCACGCCACCACGGCGTAGAGGGCGACGTAGAGGAAGGTGTGGAAGTAGCGGTAGCGGCCGACGCTGGTGGCGATGTCGCGCATGCGGGCGGAGAGGCGGCTGAAGAGCAGCAGCGCCGCCACGAGCAGGGCGTAGCCGGCGCTCACGAAGGCCAGGGCCTGCCGCGTGCGGGAGTAGCGGCGCGCCTCGGCGGTGAAGTTGGCGCGCACCTCGGCCACGAAGTCGCGGGCGCCGGGCAGAGACGGCGCGAGCCTCGCCGCCGCGGCCGTGTCGGCGGCGAGAGGGTCGGCGGCCTGCTGGCCGGAGGCGGACACCACGGCTCCAAGGAGAGCTAGCGCGGCAAGGAGAATCACGGCGGCGCGGCGCATCATCGGGTCCTCCGGTGGGCATGAGCGTGACAGGTGAACGGGGGGAAGTGGACTTCACCCCACCGGCGGAGTCAAGCGGCGGGCGCGTCGCGGGTCACCGGACCACCACCACGCGCCGGCGCGACTCCTCCGGCCCCACGCGCGCACTCACCAGGTAGATCCCCGACGGCACCGCCCGGCCCGCCTCGTCACGCAGGTCCCACTCCAGCTCGGCCACGCCCGCGACGCGCGGGCCGTCCGCCAGCTCGCGCACCCGTCGCCCCGACACGTCGAAGACCTCGACGCGGACCCGGGCTGCGCCCTCCAGCCGCAGCGTGAAGCGCGCCAGCCCGCGGGCGGGGTTGGGGCGGGGCGGCGAGAGCCCGGCCCGCCCCGGGCCGCCGGGCGGGATCCCGGTCGCGGCGTCCGTGGCCTCGTCGAAGGTGATCGCGTTGGGCGGCAGGCCGGTGTCCAGGGGGCCGGCCAGCGCCGCGCCTCCCGCGGCTGGGTAGACGAACACGCCGGGCCCGGTGAAGCTGCCGTTGGCCAGGTAGAGCTCGCCGCGGTCGTTCGCCGCGCAGTCGGCGAGGCTGAAGCCCCCGGGGCAGACGATCGGGGGACCCAGCGTGGTGCCGGTCACGGCGCTCCACGCCACCAGGCAGGTGTTGAACGAGGCGTCGCTCACGATGGCGTGGGAGCGCGCCGCCCCGCCCCAATCGAGGTCCAGCACGTCGCCGCCCAGCGCGGCCTCGGTGATGGCGAGCCCCGCGGAGCGCAGCGCGAACGGGTCAAGGTACTCGATCCCTCCGTCGTTCGCCCCGTAGGCGCCCACGCAGCCCAGGAGCAGCCGGCCGCTCGGCCGGTCGTAGCCGAAGGCCGTGATCGGGTTGCGGGTGGAGAGGGCGATCGCCTGCTTCCCCGGGGTCAAAGGGTCCACATCGAGCACGGTGTCGGCGCTCACGTCAATCACCGCGACCTGGCTGGGATTGACCGGCTGGAAGCCGGTGAGGCGCTGCAGCGCCACGAACAGGTAGGTCCCCACGCGGATCACGTGGTCCATGTCCGGGACGCCGTCGGCATCGGCGAAGGCGGCGAGCGAGATGGTGTCGAGCGGCGCGCCGGTGGCCGGGTTCACCACCAGCAGGTCGGGGGAGCCGTAGCGCGACACGTAGGCCTTGGTGGGCGAGAGGAAGGCGATGTCGGCGGGGTTGGAGCCGTTCCCCACCGAGAACTGCCGCAGGGTGGCGTAGCCCTGCGCCGGATCGATCACCTGGACGTTGTCTTGGGGGATGCGGTTGAGCACGTAGAGCAGGCCCTGGTACCAGCGGATGCGCGCGTCGGAGTGCACAGTGGCCACGTCCTTGAGCACCGCGCGCGTGTCCAGGTCCACGACGCTCAGCCCGCCGGTGGTGAAGTCGGTGGTGATGACGAAGGCCCTGGTCTGGGCCGCGGCGGCCGGGCCGGCCGCGGCGAGTGCGGACACGAGCCGCAACAGGATCACCCATGAAGCCGGGCGCATGAGGTTCCTCCCCTAGGGTTCGCGCCCGGGGCCCAGCCCCAGGCGCGTCTCGCACGAGACGAAGAGGCTGCGGCCGGGAAGCGGATAGCCGCCCACGTCCGCAACGCGGTTGTCGCCGAGGTTCTTGCCTTCCAGCACGAGCCGGACCGCCTCGCCCGCCAGGCCGACCGACGCGGAGGCGCCCCACAGCGTGCGGGCGGGCACCGACTGCTTGTTGTAGCGGTCGAGGTAGTCGTCTCCGATGTATTCCAGGTCCGCCCCCAGGCGCAGGGGCCCGTGCCGCCAGCCCAGCCGGCCGCGCCCCTGGCGCTCGGGGCGCAGCGGGAGCCGCCTGCCGCGCCAGAAGCTCACGTCACCCCGGTCGCGGGCCCGTTGCCAGGTGAAGGCCGCCGACGCCTCGAGGCCGCCCGGCGCCGCCATCCGCAGGGTCATCTCCCCGCCGCGGATGAGCGCGCGCGAGATGTTCTGGGCGAGCACGGTGTTCTGCGAGTTCTTCACGTAGGCCACCAGGTCCCGCGCCCGCGTCTCGAAGTGAGCCCACTCGAGCCGGGCGCCCCAGCCCGCCCGCGAGGCCGCGGCCCAGGCCGACCCCGCGTCCCAGCTTTCGGCGATCTCCGGCCGCAAAGCCGGGTTGCCCATCACGCTTCCCGGGTTGCCGAACAGCTCCAGGAACTCGGGCGCCCGTGCCGTCCGGCTCCAGTTGGCGCGCAGCTCCAGGCCGAGCGGCGCCGCCCATCGAGCGCCCAGCTGCGGGGCGTCGAGCGTGCGCTTCAGGTCGCTCGGCGTCCGCCGGCCGCCCACGCCCAGGGCGTTCAGCCGGTCCCGCTGGCGGTCCCAGCGCCGGCCGGCGTGCAGCAGCAGGGGACCGCCCGCCGGGCGCCACTGGAAGGCCAGCGCCGCGCC
>JBBIHL010000050.1:0-11230 GCA_037447075.1 Candidatus Eiseniibacteriota bacterium
CGCGCACGCTGATGCCGCCGCGCGCGTTCACCACGCGATGCCATGGGACGGGGGACGCCTCGCGAAGCGCGTGCAGCGCGTAGCCCACCTGCCGCGCCCCGTTGCGGAGCCCGGCCAGGCGCGCGACCTGCCCGTATGAGGCGACGCGGCCCCCGGGGATGCGGCGGACGACCTGATAGATCCTCGCGTAGGAAGTGGACCGTTGCATCTCCGGACCCGGGCGGGCGGGATCGAACGTCGGGGCTCGGGCCGCGCCCCGCAGGCTCCGCGGCCCCTACCCCTTCACCACCACGAAAGGCCTCAGCTTCGCCACCATCCGCGCCAGCCCCGCTCCCGCCACCACGCGCACCACGGCCGCCACGTCCTTGTAGGCCTCGCTGGTCTCCTCCCGCAGGGTCTCGCGGCCCTCGTAGCGCACGGCGATCCCGCGCGCGCGCAGCTCCTGCACCAGGTCGCGGCCGCGGGTGTCGCGCACCGCCTGGGAGCGGCTCATCTGCCGCCCGGCGCCATGGCAGCTGCTGCCGAAGGCGTGGTCCATGGCCCCCTGCGCACCCAGCAACACGAAGGAGTAGCGGCCCATGTCGCCGGGGACCAGCACCGGCTGGCCCACCGCGCGGTAGGCCTCGGGGACGTCGGCATGTCCCGCCGGAAACGCGCGCGTCGCCCCCTTGCGGTGCACGCAGGCCCGCATCGGGCGCCCGCCGACCGTGTGGGTCTCGAACTTGGCGATGTTGTGGCAGACGTCGTAGACCAGCTGCAGCCCGAGTGCCGACGCCCCGCGGCGGAACACCTGCTCGAAGGCGGTGCGCACCTGGTGGGTGATGCACTGGCGATTGGCCCAGGCGAAGTTGGCGGCTGCGGCCATGGCCCCCAGGTAGGCGCGTCCTTCGTCGGAGCCGATCGGCGCGCAGGCCAGCTGGCGGTCGGGCAGCTCGATCCCCCAGCGGCCGAGCTGGCGGCCGATCTCGCGCACGTGGTCCGTGCACACCTGGTGCCCCAGGCCGCGGGAGCCGCAGTGGATCATCACGGTCACGGCCCCGCGCTCGAGCCCCAGGGCGGCGGCTCCCGCCTCGTCGTAGACCTCGACCACCTCCTGCACCTCCAGGAAGTGGTTCCCCGAGCCGAGCGTGCCCAGCTGGGGCCGCCCGCGCGCCTGCGCGCCCTCGCTCACCGCGGCGGGCTCGGCCCCCGCCAGCGTGCCGCCTTCCTCGCAGTGCTCGAGGTCCGAGGGCCATCCCATGCCGCGCTCCACCGCCCAGCGCGCGCCCTTGCGCAGCACCTCGGCCAGCTCGTCGCGGCTCGCTCGCACCGCGCCGTGGCTGCCCACCCCGCACGGCACGTGGCGGTAGAGGGCGTCGGCCAGGGCGTCCTGCACCTCCAGGGCTTCGGCGACCCCCAGGTTCGAGCGCACCAGCCGCACGCCGCAGTTGATGTCGTAGCCCACGCCCCCCGGCGAGATCACGCCCTCTTGCGGGTCGGTAGCCACCACGCCGCCGATGGGCAGGCCGTAGCCCCAGTGGGCGTCCGGCATGGCGATCGAGGCCTCCAGGATCCCGGGCAGGCAGGCGGCGTTGCGAACCTGGTCGGACGTCTTGTCCTTGAGGATCTGCTCGAGGAGGGGCGGGTCAGCGAAGATCACTCCCGGCACGCGCATGGCCCCTTCCCGGGGCAGCTCCCAGCGGAACTCGTCCAGCTGGCGCACGCGCGCGCCGGTGGCACCGGCGATCGGCTTCATGGCCTCAATCCCTCCCCGCGGCCGCGGCCAGCGCCTCGCCCAGGAAGCGCCCGGTCCACGACTGCGGCACCCGCGCGACCGCCTCGGGGGGCCCCTCGGCCACCAGCCGGCCTCCCGCCTCGCCCCCCTCGGGGCCCAGGTCAATCACGTGGTCGGCGTTGCGGATCACGTCCAGGTGGTGCTCCACGACCACCACAGTGTCCCCCCTCCGCACCAGGTCGTCCAGCACCTCGAGCAGGCGCTGCACGTCGGCGAAGTGCAGGCCCACCGTGGGCTCGTCGAGCACGTAGAGGGTGGGTCCCGCGGCGCGCTCGCCCAGCTCCCGCGCGATCTTGAGCCGCTGGGCCTCGCCGCCCGAGAGCTGGGTCGCCGGCTGTCCCAGCCGCAGGTAGCCCAGGCCCACGCGGCGCAGGATGTGGAGCGCACGCGTGAAGCGCGGGAACTTGGCGAAGTGCTCGAAGGCCTGGTCCACGGTGAAGTCGAGGGCCTGGCGGATGCTGGCCCCCCGGTAGGCCACCTCCAGCACGCGGCGCTGGAAGCGCTCCCCGCCGCACGCGTCGCACGGCACCAGGACGTCGGCCAGGAAGTGCATCTCGACCTTCACGACGCCCGCCCCCTCGCAGCGCTCGCAGCGGCCGCCGGGCACGTTGAAGGAGAAGTCGGTGTCGGTGAGGCCGCGCGCCTTCGCTCCCCACTGGTCGGCGAAGACCTCGCGCAGGGCGGCATAGGCCCTGACGTAGGAGACCGGGCAGGAACGGGGCGTGCGACCGATGGGCGAACGGTCCACCAGCGCCACGCGCTTGAGCTGCTCGGCCCCCGCCAGGCGGCGGTGCGCCCCGGCCGGCTCCTCCTCCGCGCCCTCGACCGCCCGCCGGAGGCCGCGGTAGAGCACCTCCTCCACCAGGCTGCTCTTGCCCGAGCCGGAGACGCCGGTCACGCAGGTCAGGCGCTCCAGCGGGAAGCGCACGGTCAGGTCCTGCAGGTTGTGGTGGGTGGCGCCCTCCACCGTGATCCAGCGGCGCGGGACGGCCAGGTTCCTGGGGCGCTCCACTCGGCGCTCGCCGCGCAGGAACTGCGCGGTGGCGGTGGGGGCCGCTTCCGCCTCCCGTCCGCCCCCGGCGAACAGGAGGCGGCCGCCCCGCTCGCCGGCACCTGGACCCAGGTCCACCACGTGGTCGGCCTCCCGGATGAGCAGGGGCTCGTGCTCCACGACCACGAGCGTGTTCCCCTTGCGCGTGAGGTCGCGCAGGATGCCCGCCAATCGCCGGCTGTCGCGCGCGTGCAGGCCCACGGTGGGCTCGTCGAGCACGTAGAGCACGTCGGACAGGTTCGAGCCCAGCGCGTTGGCCAGCTCGATGCGCTGGGCCTCCCCGGTCGAGAGCGTGCGGGTGAGGCGATCCAGCGTGAGGTAGGCCAGCCCGACCCGCACCAGGTAGCGCAGGCGCGAGGTGATCTCGGCCAGGACGTGAGCCGCCACCTCGCGCTGGCGGTCGTCCAGGGGCAGCTCCTCGATGAACGCCAGGGTCGCCGCCGCGTCGAGGGCGCTCACCTCCGAGATGTCGCGCCCGCCCAGCCGCACGGCCAGCGCCTCGGGCCGCAGCCGCCGCCCATGGCAGGTCGCGCACTCCACCGCCCGCTGGTAGCGCTTCACCAGGAAGCGGTTGCCGATCTTGTAGGACTTCTGCTGGCGTCGTTCCAGGAAGGGGATGGCGCCCCGGAAGCGGGGGCCGCCATGCAGCAGCAGCTTCTGGTGTTCCGGCTGGAGGCGCTTCCACGGAACGTCGAGCGGGACCCCCTCCTCCCGCGCGAGCTTCTCCAGCCGCGGGCCGAAGACCCGCCGCCAGGAGCCCGCCCAGGGGTCGATCGCGCCCTCGCGCAACGTCAGGTCCGGGTTCCGCACCACCAGCGCGGGATCGAAGACCAGCACGTTGCCGAAGCCGCGGCAGGTGGGGCAGACCCCCAGCGGACTGTTGAACGAGAACAGCGCGGGCTCGGGCCGCAGGGCCGGCTCGCCGCAGCGGGCGCACTCCCAGCGCTCGCTGCGCGGCTCGGGGGCGCGGGAACCCACCACCAGCCACAGCCGGCCTTCGCCGCGGCCGAAGGCCAGCTCGCAGGACTCGACCAGGCGCGAGCGCTCGGCCGCGGACCAGATCAGGCGGTCCACCACGACGCGCACCGCGCGCTCCGCCCCGCCCAGCCGGGGGGGCGGGTCGAGCTCCATCACCTCCCGCCCGCGCCAGATGCGGGTGAACCCCGCGGCGACCAGGCCCCGGGCCTGCTCGGCCCAGGGCTGGCCCTTGGAGCGCTCCACCGGCGCGAGCACCAGGACCGTCTCGCCCTCGTTCCACCCGGCGGACTCCGCCGCGATGCCGGCGGGCGTGTCGGGCGCGATGGGCCGATCGCAGCGCGGGCAATGGACCTGGCCCAAGCGGGCGAAGAGCAGGCGGAGGTAGTCGTAGATCTCGGTGGCGGTCCCCACGGTGGAGCGCGCGCTCCGGGCGGGTGCCGACGGCTGAATGGCCACGGCCGGGCTCAGGCCATGGATGGCGTCCACGTCGGGACGGGGCAGCCGCTCCAGGAACTGCTTGGCGTAGGTCGAGACCGACTCCACGTAGCGGCGCTGGCCCTCGGCGTAGAGCGTGTCGAAGGCGAGCGACGACTTGCCGGAGCCGGAGACCCCGGTGATCACGGACAGCCGGCCACGGGGCAGCTCGAGCGAGAGGTTCTTCAAGTTGTGCTGGCGGGCGCCCAGGATGCGGATGGATTCGGAGGCGGGGGTGCTCACATCGGGAGTCCGGGTGGGAGGAGCGCGTCGCGACCCAATATACCACGCGGGCGGGTCGCGGCCCCCGAGCGCCGCCGCTCTGGCCGCCCGATGGCCGGCCGGGCGTTTTGCACGCCGCCGGCCCGGAAATGCGAACCGCCCGTCCGTCCATAGACGAGCGGCTCGCCAACGACTGGAGGAGACGGCCAGCCCTAGCGCGATACCTCCAGCCCGTGGCTCTGCGCGATCACCAGCCGGTCGCGCTCGACGATGGGCCGCGACCGCTCCAGGCTCTTGGGGAACTCCTTCCCGCGGTCCAGCAGCTTCCACTCCACGCGCCGCGGAACGAAGGCGGCCTTGAGCGCCCGCACCGCGTCCTCGACGTCGAAGGGCTCGCAGGAGAAGATGTCCACGTTCAGGAATCGTCGCAGCGGAAACGTGTGGACGCTGATGTGGCTCTCGGCGATGAGGACGAACCCCGACACGCCCGAGGCGGCGTCGGCCGGGTCGCCGTGCCGGAAGACGTATGGCGGCATGATCTTGGTCATGCCGATCTGTCCGGGCAACTGGTCGAGTAGCCGGTAGAGGCCGTCAAGATCCTCGAGCCGGCGCTGCGCGCACCCGTAGCCGTCGAATACCAAATGCGGACCGAACCCCAACATCCAAGGTTCTCCTCATCGCGTCCCGCACTAGCCTTCGAGGAACCCCGGGTCTGTCGGCGGCTGCCGCTCGACCGGGACTGCAAGCTCCTGCTTCGGGCTAAACTGGAGTTCGCAGGTGAATGGACGGAAGTACGCCGGAGCGACCTCCGGCAGCGGCAGAGTAGAAGTCGGGGACTGGCCGCCGATTCCACGCCGGCCAATCCCCCAAGGACGTGCCAGGTCCAGACAAGAATCCTCTACTTCTTCTTCTTGCCGCCCTTCTTGGCACCACCCTTCTTCTTGCCTCCACCCTTCTTCTTGGCCATTCTCAGATCACCTCCTTTGCGTTGAGTCGCCTACCGCCACATCGCCGAGCGCGGCGGCCACCGAGGGCCCGCACTCGTCTCTCGCTGGTCCCGCGATCGCCTCTCGCTGGGTCAGGGCTCGTAGATCGGGCGCACGGCTACGCTCGCGCCTCAAGCACCTAGCGTGCCGATCTCGAGCGAACGAGCGGCCCCGCGTCTCAACTGGTTGAGGGATCGTGGATTGCAGGATCGCGCCCGGAGGGTCTTCGGGCTGGAAGCGAGCGGAGCGGGCGCGGGAAGGCGGTCCTAACTGTCAAGAATGTTGGTGGTTAGCAGGAACAGCCTCGGCAACTCATTGTCGCACAAGCGGGTTCCTGCAGCTGTACAGTTCCTTGTGGCGTCAAGAAACTTGACGACCGACACCCGCCTCGAGCTTCATGCGGCGCAGCTTCTCGATCAATCCCTGGCGTGAGATCCCCAGAATCCGCGCCGCGCTGCTCTTGTTGCCGCGCGTCAGTCGCAGCACCTCGCCGATGTGCTCCTGCTCGAGCTGCGCGAGCGTGGGCAGGGCGACGTCGCCGCCCACCGCCATCGCAGGCGCCGCCTCCGGCTTGCGTCCCACCACCTCGGGCGGCAGGTGCTCCAGGCGCAGCCACTCGTCCTCCTCCAGCAGCACCGCGCGCTCGATCAGGTTCTTCAGCTCGCGCACGTTGCCCGGCCATCCGTAGCGCATCAGCCGCTCGGCCGCCTCCGGGTGGATGTCGCGGAAGCGCTTCTGGAACTTCTGCGAGAATTCGCGCAGGAAGTGGCGCGCCAGCGCCAGCACGTCCTCCCCGCGCTCGCGCAGCGGCGGCAGCGGAATGGAGACCACCTTGAGCCGGAAGTAGAGGTCGCTGCGGAAGCGGCCGCCGCGCACCTCCTCGTCCAGGTCCTTGTTGGTGGCGGTCACGATGCGGATGTCCACCGAGAGGTCCGCCGCGCCCCCCACCCGCTTGAAGGAGCGGTGGTCGATGAAGCGCAGCAGCTTGGCCTGGGTGGGCAGCGGCATGTCCGCCACCTCGTCGAGGAACAGGGTGCCGCCGTCGCACAGCTCCACCAGGCCCTTCTTGAGGGCGTGGGCGTCGGTGAAGGCGCCCTTCTCGTGCCCGAACAGCTCGTTCTCCAGCAGATTCTCGTGGAAGGACGAGCAGTTGACCTCCATCAGAGGCGCCTGGCCCCGGTCGCTGCGGTAGTGGATGGCGCGCGCGACCAGCTCCTTGCCGGTGCCGCTCTCGCCGGTGATGAGCACCGTCGTGGCCTGGCTGCGGACCACCTTCTCGATCAGCTCCCGCACCTGCCTCATGGCCGGGCACTGGCCCACGATCTCCTCGTGGGAGTAGTTCTGCCAGGCCTTGCGACGGAACAGGTCCAGCTCGGACTGCTGGCGGAAGGCGCGCACCGCGCTCTCCACCGCCAGCTCGATGTCCTCCATCTCGTAGGGCTTGCGCAGGAAGTCGCAGGCGCCCAGCTTCATGGCCTCGACCGCCGACGCGACGTCGCCGAATGCGGTGATGACGATCACCTGCATCATCGCATCCATCTGGCGCACGCGCCGCAGCACCGAGAGCCCGTCCGTGTCGGGGAGCCGCATGTCCAGGATGATCACGTGGGGGCGCAGCCCCGCCGCCTTGTCGAGCCCCTCGGAGCCGCTGCTCGCGGTCTCGACCAGGTAGCCCTTGGAGCGCAGGACCTTGCCGAGCGACTTGCGGATGAGCAGCTCGTCATCCACCACCAGGACCGAGGGCCTCATGCGCGAGGCTCGTCCTCGGCCCTGGCCGCCCGCTCGGCCGGCTCGGAGGGAACCGGCAGCGAGACGCGGAAGGTGGCGCCTCCGCCGGGATTGTTGCGGGCGGTGATCACGCCGCCGGCGTCCCGCACGATCTGGACCGAGATCGGCAGGCCCAGGCCGGTGCCGGTGGAGCGGGTGGTGAAGAAGGGGTCGAAGATCTTCTCCATGAGCTCCTTGGGGATGCCCACGCCCGTGTCGCCGAAGGAGACGTCCACCATGGAGCGCCGCGTGCGGTAGCGGCGCACGCTGGTGGTGACGCGCAGCTCGCCTCCCTGGGGCATGGCCTGCAGGGCGTTCAGGCACAGGTTGAGGAAGACCTGCTGGGTGAGGTCGGGGTCCACCACCACGGGCGGGAGATCCTGGGCGTAGTCCCGCACCACCCGCACCTGCGCGTCGGCCAGCTGGAGCTGGACCATGTCGAGCGTCTTGTCCACCACCTGGTGGAGGTCCACCGTCTGGGGCTGCGGCGCCGGCGGGCGGGCGAACAGCAGCAGACCGGTGATGATCTGCTCGATGCGGTCGAGCTCCTTGATCACGTCCTCCAGGTCCTCGCGCCGGGCGTCGTTGGGCTTGAACTTCGAGCCGACGAACTGGACGGTGGTGCGGATGCCGGTGAGCGGGTTGCGGATCTCGTGGGCGACGTAGGCGGAGAGCTCGCCCAGCGAGACCAGCCGGTCGATGCGCTTCTGGAACTCCCCGTCCTCCGTCTCGGCGATGCTCTCGGCCAGAATCACGGAGCCCAGCGTGTCACCGTCCTGGTCGCGCAGCGGGAGCGCCTCGGCCTTCAGGGTGAGCTCGCGCCCTTCGGACTGGATCTTGAACTCGCGGGCCTCGCGGCTCTGACCCTTGAGCCAGCGGGCCTCGGCCCCGGGAAAGAGCTTCTGGCCGGGCAGCCCCAGGAGCTGCTCCGGCTCGTAGCCCAGCAGCTCCTCGATGCGACGGTTGGCGTAGAGCACCTTGCGCTCGCGGTCGAGCGCCAGGACACCGTGCTCGAGGCAGTCGAGGAGCTGGGCCGGCAGGCCGCTGGGGTGGGGCGGGGCCACGGCGTCGCCGGCGCGGACCGTGCCTTCGCTCTTGTTGGTCATGGCGGGCGCGCTCCGATCGGACGTCGAAACCACTCCCGCAATGACTAGCACAGCGTGGGGAGGCCGGCAACGACGCGGGCGGCCCGCCGCCGCCGGCCGGCCTCCGGGCGCCCCCAGTGCGACTCCAGACCAATCCCATCCATCCCGGCGTCGGTTGCCGCGTTCCTGCCCCGCTGCTAGACTCCCTCGTCCTGGGTGCGGAGCGGGCCGCCCGCAGCCACCCCTGCCACCTCCCGCCGGAGTTCGAATGCTCAAGTACCTGCGCATGGGCAGCAAGCGCAACAAGATGATCTGGTGGATCCTCACCGTGGTGACGGTGGTCACCTTCCTGGGCGGCTTCGTCTTCCTCTTCGGCGTCGGCCTCGATGCCACCCAACAGGCTCGCGCCACCGGCGCGGTCGCGGTGGTGGACGGCACCCGCATCAGCCGGCAGGACTACCAGCAGGCCGTGCTCGAACAGCGGACGCAGTACCGCGAACAGTACAAGGTCGAGCCCCAGGGCAGGGACGAGGAGATGGTGGAGGTGCAAGCCTGGCGCGGCCTGGTGAACAACGCCCTCATGACCGCCGCCGCGCGCCGCAACGACCTGCGCGCCTACGACCCCGAGGTGGTCCTGACGCTTCGCACCACGCCGCCGGCCATCGTCAACACCATCGACGCCTTCAAGACGAACGGCCAGTTCGACGCCAACAAGTACGCCCAGGCGCTGAAGGACCCCGGCCTCAACTGGGCGCCCTTCGAGCAGCTGGTCCGCGAGCAGCTGCCGGTGCGCAAGCTGCAGGAGCGCTGGGTGGCCTCGATCAAGCTGTCCCAGCCCGAGCTGCGCCAGGCCTACCAGGACCGGTTCGAGCGCCTCGCCCTGAGCTGGGTGCGCGTCCCCCCCGTGGCCGCCGACATCCCCGCCCCGAGCGACAGCGACCTGAAGCGGGTCTACGCGCGCTACCAGGGCGAGCTGTGCGGGCCCGCCGCCACCCGGCTCGAGGTCCTGCTCGTGCCCAAGCCCATCTCGCCTTCCGAGGTGAGCACCGTGCGGGAGCAGGCCCGCGGCATGGTCCAGCGCGCGCGCGCCGGGGAGGACTTCGCGGTGCTCGCCCGCACCTACTCCGAGGGCGCCAACGCCGAGCAGGGCGGCGCGCTGGGACGATGGGTGTCCGCGGCCGACATGGGGCCGGCCCTGGCCGGGGTGATCGCGCCGCTGGGGGTGGGCGGGGTGAGCGAGCCCCAGCAGGAAGGCAACCAGTTCTTCGTGTTCCGCGTGGACTCCATCTCCGCGGAGGCCCCGCCGCGCTACAAGCTCTCCCAGATCGTGCTGCGCGTGCGCAGCGACCCGACGGAGCAGGAGAAGCTCACCGAGCAGCTCAAGGCCATCCGCGCCCGCGCCCGCAAGGCGGGCCTGGGCACCGCGGCCGCCGAGCGCGGCATGGCCACGCAGCAGACCCCCTACTTCGACTGGAACACCGGGCCGCAGCAGCTGTTCACGATCCCGCAGGCGGTGGAGTGGGGCCTGACCTCCCCCCTCAAGGCGGTGAGCGGCGTGTTCGAGAACGACGACGCCTACGCCGTGGCCGAGGTGATCGGCAAGCGCCCCGCGGGGCCGCGTCCGTTCGACGAGGTTCGCGAGGAGCTGCGAGCGCGCGCCCAGGAGGAGGCGCGCATCGACCGGGCGAGCGAGGCGGCGCAGGGGCTGGCGAAGGAGTTGTCGGCCGGAAAGACCCTCGAGCAGGCGGCGGGCGCGGTGGGGCTGCCGGTGGACCATTCGACGCCCTTCACCCGGCTCCAGCCGGACCCCCGTCTGGCGGGCGTCCCCGAGGTGGTGGGCGGGGCCTTCGGGTTGAGCCCGGGGGGCGTGGCCGGACCGCTGCGCGCGCGCGACGGCTGGTACTTCCTGCGCGTGGACCAGCGGTTCCCGCCCGACGAGCAGTCCTTCGAGGCGCTCAAGGCCCAGATCAGCAGCCAGCTGCTGCAGCAGAAGCAGCAGCAGCTCTTCCTGGGCTGGCTCGCCCAGCTGCGGGACCAGGCCAAGGTGCAGGACCTGCGGGCCGAGCTGGCCCCCTAGGGCGCTCTCGCCGGCGTGCGCACCCGGCCGGTCCACGCGGGGAAGCCGCCGATCAGGACTTGGGCGCGCCCGGCTTCTCCGCCGGCGGCTCCTCCTTCTCGATCTCCTCACCGATCTCGCGTGACGCCTTCTTGAACTCGCGCAGCGCCTGACCGACGCCGCGCGCCAGCTTGGGCAGCTGGCTCGGGCCGAAGATCAGCAGCACCACGAGCACCAGAAGGCCGATCTCCGTAGGTCCGATGGACACGGGACGGATCACCCCCTCTCGCGATTCACGAACCCAGCCGGATGCGGCTGCGATCGCGACCGATGATGACGGTGACCTGGGCGGCCCCGGAATCCCAGGCCTGGAGCAGCACGGGGGGGCGGCCCAGGTAGCGGGCCACCTCCTCCGCGGGGCCGGGACGGCGCGTGCGAGCGACGACCAGCGTGGGGAAATAGTCGAAACGGTCCGCGTTGCGCACCTCGACCACGTGAAAACCTCCTTCGCGCAGGAAGCTGCCCACCCGGGTGGCGATGCCGGCCTCGCCGCTCCCGTTGAGCACCTGCACGCGGATCACGCCGCCGTCGGGCGACGAGGAGCGCGGCGGCCCGCTCCAGCGCGCGTAGACCCATGAGCCGGCCAGGGCGACGACGAGCAGCGCGAGCAGCGCGGTGGCCACGTCGGCCGCGCGCACTCCCCTAGCGGCGCGTCCGCTTCCGCCTCGGCCGTCGCCGCGGCGCTTCTCCCGCGTCATCGAGCTCCTGCAACGCCGCCCTCAAGCGGCGATAGGACTGGTCGAGCGTCTCGGGGAGCACCTTGGCGTGCGCCACCGT